>JABEUL010000300.1 GCA_013044465.1 Acidimicrobiales bacterium | reverse complement strand
TGATGTTCCTATGCTGACATATACGGTACTTGCGTCATATTCGGCGCAAAACGTTGTGCTTGTCCCTGATGTTGCAGGACATCTGATGCTTTTGAATTTGGCAAATGGTAGCACTTCACCGGCTCCATCCGGTCAGGTCATGTGGTGTCAATCGGCGAAGTTCTATCACTTGAATCAAGGCGGCAAGTCGACTTCTTACTCAAAAGACCCTACAACCTACCCATGTGATACTTCCGGGAATGTCATTACGGTTCCAAACCACGTTCCAGCATTCGTAGGGGCTACTTACAAAGGAATCGTGGCCTATGCCAGGTCCAAGGAGATTGTTGCAGCCCACGAGTGAGCCGATTTCAAATTGGGATGGTGCAACCTGTGTGCCATAAGAATACATACGATAAATCGTAAACAGCAGAGCCGCGTGTCACGATCCATTAGAAATATTGTGAAGGGATATTTGTCCCAGGACATATCAAGGGATAAAGCTCTTTTTTGACGTGCGGAGAGGCATTCAATCAGGCAAGGCAATCGCATGGTGAAGGCTGGGACATTATGTTATTACTAATTGTGGCTGCAAATTTAGACAAGACGCTGTGCTATGTCTGATGAGTCCCCTTGAAGATCTGTTTCAATTACAGAAGTGCCCATGTTTATGGAAGGCCAAGAATCGTGAATCTCCCAACATAGTAACCTAGGTTTTTAGCAAAAGTGCCTAACCACCTTTGCTATTAATTACTTTGATTTGATCCTTTTGTAAAAAGGGTAAACCTGCTAGAGAAGTTTTGTCAGGTATTGCAGTCCTAAGCTCGATACGCCAACTAATATCCACAGAGATGCGCCTAATGCTAAGGGTTTAATTCCGGCTTTTCTAATGTCTTTAAACTTTGTGGATAGTCCAATACCTGCTAATGCCATGGTTATCATAACCTGTGCGAGTGTGGAAATATCGCTATGGAAGTGGTGCGGTATCAAGCCAGAAGTATTTATTGTTACGGCAATTAAAAACCAAAGGATAAAGATTGGAAATATTCTCTTTATGTGATCAATAAAGGCAACTTTATCTTTAATTTCTGACTCAAGCTTTCGTGCACGCCAAAGCCCTATGCCGATTGTTATAGGTATTATCATCAACGTTCTGGTCAGTTTCACTACTACTCCATAGGATGTAGCGCCATGTCCAAATATCGAAGTTGCCGCCACCACTGAGGATAGATCATTAACAGCAGTTCCCGCCCAAAGGCCGAATTGGTGCGGACCAAATGCCAATAGATGCCCAATTGTGGGAAAACTTAGCACAGCCGCGACATTAAATGTAAATATCGTCGCAACCGCATACGATACGTCAGCTTCAGACGCGGAAATAACTGCATCGGTTGCTGCAATAGCCGATGCTCCACATATTCCAGTCCCTACCCCTATTAGAGTTCTCAAGTCATTACTTATTGAGAGTCTCGATCCGATTATCCGTGCACCCACAAGAGCTACTGTTAATGATCCGAGCATCACAGGAAGTGATGATAGGCCGGTCGCTAATACTTGAGTGAATGATAGCTCAAGCCCAAAAACTACAATTGCGGATTGCAATATATATCTTCCGGCAAAATGAATCCCGGTTTGGAAGTTCTGGCGCGGTGTTCTGAAAAGCGTAACGGCTATTCCCCCGACAATGGCAAATACGGGTGAACCAACGACAGGGATGAGATAGCCAAGAACAAGCGCAACAATGCTTAACCCAGATACTAGTAACAACCCAGGGATTAGGGCACTAATCCCTGAATATAGGCTTTCGCCATTACTCTGGTTTCTAGTTGAGTCAGATAAAATCTGATTATTGCCCTCGGTCATGTTTTGAGCTTACGGGTGGAATACCCTCAATTGAAGTGCGAAAAATCTTTTAATCATATAAGCTATCCTTATGCCCCTTTCAGATCCCGTACCAGATCTACAATCACTAGATCTACTTAGAAGTGTTGCAAAACTGGGCTCGATACGGCAGGCAGCTCGTGTGCACAATATAAGTCAGCCTGCAGCAAGCATGAGACTTCGAAATCTAGAGAAAGTTTTGGGTTTGAAACTCATGGATCGATTAAAGGGGGGAGCGCAGCTTACCGCTTCAGGTGAAGCAATTAGCCAGTGGAGTGAAGAAGTTGTCGATTCAATGGTCCGGCTTCTAGCGGGTGCGAGTGCAATAAGTGTAACCGAGAAACCAAAACTAACCATTGTTGCATCCATGACAGTTGCAGAGTATTTGATTCCGACTTGGCTGGTGCAGCTAAAGGTGCATATGCCAGACGCTGTAGTGCTTCTAAAGGTAGGGAACTCAGATTTTGTGAAAACCTCAATTAGTAAATCTGGTGGTGACATTGGTTTTGTTGAGGGGGTATCCAAATTGGAGGGATTTGATTCAAAAGTAATTCAAAAAGACGAGCTTTCAGTCTTTATTGCTCCTACTCACCCATGGGCAAAACGTAAGCATAAGCTTTCCGCCCTAGAACTAGCCAGGACACCTTTAGTGATACGCGAGAAGGGATCTGGCACCCGAGAGGTAATTGAAAATGCTCTAGGGGCAATGGGCCTTGGTATCACTTCCACAGTTGAGATGGGATCTACTACATCTATAAAGAGTGCGGTTTTGGAAGGAAACGTTCCTGGGATACTTAGCAAGCTGGCTTTAAAAAATGAAATTGACGATGGATCAGCACTTCTGGTACCTGTTGAAGATCTTAATTTAATGCGAAATATACGGGCAATTTGGCCACATAAGTCTCCACTTTCGCAGACGGCAAAATACTTTTTGCACGAAATAGTTCCACCCATGTCAGGCATGACAAAGTAGCGACGAATCAATTGTCATGGGACATGATCGAGTTCTTGTCGGATTAGATTTAGCGACAAGTGTTTTAACTTCGACAAAAAAATAACTTAGAAATAAGACAACTCACAAGAAGGGTATTCGCATTCGAAATTAGGCTGCCATTTTGGGTTTCCATTAAACTTGAGTCATGATTTCCATTGTTGCTAGAGCCCTCAATGTCACATTGGCAAACCTAACTGGGTGAAAATGGAGGTGCGGCTACTCGGTGTTCGTATCCAGGTATTTGGGAGCGGTATATGCACATATCGCAGTTCATATGCGCAGAATCCGATCTAGCTTCCTCGAATCTTTCCCATACGAGTTCGACAATTTCTGATTCTGGACCGATCTCTTTGGCGAGAGATACAGGAATGTTTTCTCTTTTTGACCATGCCATAGCTTCACTATAAATACGATCCAACAACACTCCTGTAAATAAGAAATACGGAGCAACAATTACACTTGTTAGGCCGAGTTTTTTAATTTTCGTCAGAGCTTGCTCCACTGAGGGCCTAGCTAGAGAGATAAATGCCGGTTCAACAGTATCTCCTAATTGACGAGAGTCGCTAATTAACCGGGCAACTTTATATAAATCCGCGTTGGCGTCCGGATCAGTGGATCCCCGTCCAACTAAGACAACTCCGATATTATTAGTCCCGGATTTTGGAGAGGCCGACTTAATCCTGCTTTCAACCGCTGAAAGAACATTAGGGTGGATACCAAGTGCGCGTCCATATCTAAATGTGATTTGAGGATGTCTAAGCCTGGCCTTTCTCAGTGCCTCTGGCCCGTCATCTTTTTGATGTCCGGCCCCTAACAAAACCAATGGCACAGAGATTACCTCCCGAACGCCCAATTGGCATAAGTTGTCAAGCCCTTCATCAAGATTAGGAGAGGCAAACTCAATTAATCCACCAACGGTTGCGATCCTAGGCCTTTTCTTAGCTATCAGCTCTACCGTCTGCCAGTATTGGTCCATTCCTGACGAAGATTTCGTTCCATGTCCAATAACAAAGAGTCCGGTATCTGAAAGTGGGTCATTAGAGATTGTCATTTTTTGTCTCCTAGTTTTAAAAGGGCATTGAAGCAAGCAGCTGCCACAGGAGAGCCCCCCCTTTCGCCACTATTTGTGATGTATGGGATATTGTTGCACTCCATTAGCTTGTCTTTGGATTCACTCGCCCCTACAAATCCAACCGGAAATCCAAGCACAAGTCCAGGTTTAAAACCTTTATCAATTAAGTCAAGAGTCTTGAACAGTGCAGTTGGAGCATTGCCTATTACAATTACACAGCCATCTCCATATAGATTTACGCCATATTCAATGGCTTTGGCCGACCGAGTTGGAAAGCCATTAGAGCTAGCCTTCACTTTGTCGAGAAAACATTCGGTATTGTATTTGGTGATCCCAGATCTAACCATTTGGCAGTCAGCTATTACATGTGGCATTGTTTGAAGCACCGAGAGGGCTTCTGTTATGGCATTAGGTGAAAAAGCTATCCCATCTCCAAATGAAATATCCCCTGTAGCATGGATGATTCGAGCCACGACCGCTCTTTGACCATCATCATAAATTGATAAGTCCAGTCGACTTTCAATGATTTGATAGCTCTCTTTTTCTATCGGGTGAATAGTATCCAATTTAGTTGATTCTAGTTTCTGAGATTGCCCCCGTTGGACAAAGATCAATACACGCGTCACAAAATATACAAGCAGAACTTAACCATTCTAAAAATACGGGCCCCTTGACAATTGCTCTTTTGGGACATATAACTAAACAAGTCCCACAGCCGCTACAATCTGATTCTGTAATTGTTATTTGAGATCTCGTTACCAATGTCGAAGTGTCTACCGTCATATTTCATATCCACGTGGAGTAACCAATAAATCTTTATATCCAGAAACTGAAATAGTCTTTGAAGAACCAATTATCAAACAAGTTGTCATGGACACTAACTCCTCGTCAAGCTTAGCCAAAGTTGTTGAGAAAATACTTTGATTATCTCTATATGCATCGGTTACCACTCCTACTAGTGAGTCACTCCCTCTAATCTCCTTAGCTATCTCCATTGCATTGTGAAACTGAGCTTTACGTTCATTGGATCTTGGGTTATATAAAACCACTACCATGTCTGCATTCAATGCTGCCCTTAAACGGTTCTCTATTACTTGCCAAGGGGTATGGAGATCTGAGAGGCTCAATATGGCGTGGTCGTGTCCCAATGGAGCTCCCAGTAGTGAAGAAGTTGTAAGGGCTGCTGTGATTCCTGGAATTACCTCGATATTTGGTTTATCTGAATTTTGGTTAGCAATCTCTAAGACCAGGGAAGCCATTGCATATATTCCGGCGTCCCCAGAGCAAACTAATGCAACTTCACGTCCCAAAGCTGCATGGTTAAAGCATGATTCTACTCGTTCGATTTCTTTTCCGATTGGCCATCTCTCAATTTGGTGAAATGGAGTAATTAGGTCTTGTGCTTGATCTACATACCCGCTAAATCCAACTATGATCTCAGATTGCAGCACTGCTCTTGTAGCCCTAGGTGATCTATCTAAGGCCCCGCTTGGACCAAGTCCGACTAGTCTAATTGTGCCCTTTGGAAACAAGGCCTTGGCTATGGCTACAGTGGCATTTGGAGATTTAACCTTTTCAACAACAAGTTCTCCCTTTAATCCAGATGATTTGAGAGCGCAGGCTTCTGCCACGCTCTTTGTTCCCACAGCATTTTCGACTACTTCACTTGGATTTGGAACGAGCATTGAGATATCGCCTAGTTCCTCTGGCTCATAAATTGAAATCGGTATATTTAACTTTTGGCTAAGTTCCACAACTGCGGGATGATCTTTCCTAATTGCAATAGTTGATATAGAGGCCAGCGAGTGGATGGAAAGGTTAGTTTTAAGCAAAGTGGACTTAACTAATTCGGCCAATTCAGCGTATTGGGCACCTTTCGAGGTGCCAACTCCTAGGAATAAGTTGCGAGGTCGCAGATAGACCTCTCTGGGCTTGGGACTTGGATCTAATTTGCTAGTTACTACTACCGTACACTCAGTATTATTTTGCTTGCTATCGCCGCACGCCTCTGTTAGCGAAATAGGAAGAGTCCAAGAATCTTCGCAATTGATATTGACAGGTTGCCTATCTACCAATGCCTTGGAGACTTTGGCGATATCACCTTCTGCATAGAGATTGGGGAGAATATCAAGGCCAGGAATGTCTAAGAGATCAGTCGCCGTCGTGATTACAGGAGTTGTTCCAATAATTTGGCTGATCTCAATGGCCAGTTCATTTGCCGAGATGGGTATGGAATGCCCACCTAAAAGAGCGACTGCAACTTTCCCGTCTTCACTTACGCATACAACTGATGGATCATTTTGTTTGTCTTTAATTAGAGGTGCTATTAATCTGACAGCCGCACCTGTGGCCAAATATAGAACCAATGCATCTCGCTTTTCCCACTGTCTAGCAATTGTGTCTTTGAGGGAATCAGCAATTGGATATATGACCTCGTAGGGGAGCAATTTAGCTAACTCAGCACCTTTTTTAGTCAAAGGAATAGAACAAATATTCATGCAACAGTGCTTTCTAAGTTAGCCATTTGACTCAAATTCTAACTGGTTCCGAGATATCTTAAATAATTTAAAGCTATTTATCTTTGCTTCCCCAGACAATAAAAACTGGATTATTGGCACTCAAGCGCCAAGTGCCATTTTCAAGTGCGATGCCCCTCGATACATTTATCTCAACCATATTACCGACGCTCTCTGCCGCCAAAACAGCCCTTTCTTGGGAAGTAAAAGTAGCTACAATTACTCCGTTTTTCACCAATTGAGAGTAAACATGGTTGAATAATCCAATTCCACCGCCTCCAATAAATACCCAATTGGGATGAGGCAATTTATCAAGCACCAAGGGGGCTTCACCCTTTATTACAGTGACGTTAGCTCTATGCATTTGAGAGTTTTGCTCAATTCTGGAAGCAGAGTCAAAGTCTTTTTCGATGGCAAAAACACTAAGTGAAGGGGATAACTTGGAAACCTCAATTGCTATAGATCCACTTCCAGAACCCACGTCCCAAAAGATTCCCTCCATACCCAATTTGAGTTTTGAAAGGACAACGGCTCTTACCTCACTTTTAGTGATCATTCCATCCCTATATAAATAAGAGGCCTCGTCTTGGCCGAAGTGAAGCCTGTCATTTGTTAGGTCATTGGCCCATGAATTGACCTTTTCTAAAGAATCTGAATCTAGGTCTAGTGATATCAGGATTGAAAGTGGTGGAAAAGTCTTCTTGGCAAGTTCATCTAAAGTCGCTTGCTCGACTTTCTCGGAGTCATCTCCCAAGTTCGACAGCACGAAAAAAGTTTTATCTGATAACTCCTTCAATTGATTCGGGTTGCAGGTTGTTATTAACAGATTTGCAATGGCTGAAGGAGAAACAGCTGATGAAGTCAATACCGCTACTTTTGGGTGTGAACAGATTGCTCTAATGCAACTCTCAAGAGGTCGACTTAAACTAGATACGATAACTGCGTCATCCCAAGGAAGTGAAAGGCGTGCAAAGGCCAGAGAGATAGAAGAGGGAGCAGGGAATACTTTGATCTCTCTTTTTTTATTAGTTGCTCTTATTCTCCGAAGAATTCCAAAGAAACCGGGATCACCCGAGGCTAGAACTACAAC
>JABEUL010000299.1 GCA_013044465.1 Acidimicrobiales bacterium | reverse complement strand
GGCACTCTAGGCGGAGGCGGAGGCGGAGGCGGCGATTCAGATCCTCCATCGGTGGCGAACATAGTTGCAAATATGGAATCACCCACGTCATCGTCTGACGCAGTAGGAACACCTTCTGGCATATTTCCTCCCGGCACTGTCATCTCCTCACCATACAATCGTGAAGCGTATTCTGCAATTTTCGACGGTTTTGCAACCATTGGTTGGAAATCTCGGCCAAGGATGCTTTTGAGTTCGTCTTGAAGCATAAGGTTCTCTGGGTCTGACACAGCAATGACGGGAGTCCCAAATTTCCAACCAATTGGAAGTATTCCATTTTGTTTCACCAACCTTACTGGTACTAATGATGCAGCAGCAGCATTAAAAGTGTACCTATCTAAATCCACATATTCAATGCCAGCCCCCATAGCCAGGGATTTTGCTATTGCTTCTTCCGAAATACTACCTGATGACTGCACAGCCTTTAAGAGTGAAGTGCCCGATGACTCACTGGCAGTCAAAAGTTGTTGAATCTTGTCTTTAGGCAAAGCATTCGTAGCCAAGAGAGCATTTGCAAAAGGAGGCCATCCGTCAACAGTCTCGACAACCGGCGCGGCGGCGCGCTGGCGTCTGCGGCCGCCGCCACTGAGACTATTCTCCGTCCTCATCTATTTCCTCGCATTTCCTTTATATTATTCCTGGCACGCTTCTATAACTAAATAGTTTTCCATGTAAAATGAAACATTACACAATTATTTGAAACTTTGCTAGCCACTTAGATTACTACGCGTGGCTGTATAGTTACAACAGGTGGTTTATCTTTTGTACCAAATTTGAACTAATTTCCTCTGTCATGTCTTTTTCCACTACGGTTTGGTTATGATTCAACTCTCTCAGCCGTTTGTGGCTGCTATTTCGGGTCTATTTGGATTAACTATCGGTTCATTCCTTAATGTCGTTATTTACAGGATTCCCAAAAAAGAATCTATAGTTCATCCTGGATCTCACTGCCCTAACTGTGATGCTCCTATTAAATCTTACGACAATCTTCCACTTATTTCTTGGATTGTTCTAAGAGGTAACTGCAGATCCTGCAAATCACCAATAAGTGCTAGATATCCCCTGGTAGAGCTTTTAACTGGGGTCTTGTTCACATCTGCTGGATATTTTGTGCATCCCCAGATTCTGGTGCCAGCAGTTTGCATAGCTATTGCGGGACTTCTCAGCTGTGCGCTTATCGACCTTGAAACAATGAAGATTCCCACCAAGATTGTGTACTCCACTGCTTTGGTCGGGGCACCTTTCCTTGTTTTAGCTTCCGGGGTGACGGGACAATGGATGAGACTAGGCATCTCTGCAATCTGTGCTTTTACTGCGGTAGCAGGGTTTTTCATTATTTTTTTCCTAGCCCCTCCAGGGGGATTTGGCCTAGGCGATGTAAGGCTGGCTGGACTGGAAGCTCTATTCCTAGGTTGGATTGGGTGGAGGCTTGTATTGGCTGCTTTTTTCCTCGGTATTGCCCTCGGCGCCATAATTGCAATTGCACTACTGGCTTTTGGAGTCAAAAAGATGAAAGATGCTATCCCATTTGGGCCATTTTTAGCTATGGGCGCAATAGCATTATTAATTTTTGAACGCAATCTAGGGTTTCACTGGACGGGCTTTCATTAACCTGGTGAAATTCCAGACTCATTACTCCAAATTCAACTAATCATCCATCCCTGGTTGTCTGCAGAAGACCTCGGTTCTGCAACATGACTCTCAAGTCATGGGAGTTAGTCGCAGCCATCATTGCAGATCGCAAGTCAATCACACCGTCCTCAAAAAGATCTGCCAAAGACTGGTCGAATGTGGTCATTCCATAGTAATCGCCTTCTTGAATAATGTTAACTATGTCGCCAGTTTTTTCAGGATCTAAAATACATTGCTGAATACGACCATTTACCACCATCACCTCAATTGCAGGAACTCTTGACTTCCCATCTGCGGTGGGAACTAGCCTCTGGCAAACCGTGCCTTTTAGAGCTCCAGCCAGTGTGGTTCTAGCCTGATGCTGTTGGTTAGGAGGGAAGAAGTCGATAACACGGTTAATTGTTTCCGTGGCGTCAATAGTGTGAAGAGTCGAGAGAACTAAGTGACCTGTTTCCGCTGCCGTTAGGGCAGTAGAGACTGTTTCAAAGTCTCTCATCTCACCTACCAATATCACATCAGGATCCTCTCTAAGCGCTGCTCGGAGAGCGTTTAGGAAACTTGAGGTATCAAATCCAACTTCTCGTTGGTTAATCGCTGCTAGTTCATCCCGATGCAGAACTTCGATGGGATCTTCAATGGTGATGATATGACACTCACGAGTCTTGTTAATGTGATCGATCATTGCGGCCAAAGTAGTAGTTTTCCCACTACCAGTAGGTCCTGTTACCAGTATCAACCCACGTTGTTCGTCAGCAAGCTGACTAATAGATTCGGGTAATCCCAGCTCCTCTACCGATGTGGTGGTATGCCTAACTCGACGGAAGACCATGCCAACTGAACCACGCTGACGGAAGGCATTGACACGGAATCTTCCCAATCCTGAAACACCATATGCAAAGTCTGCTTCATGCTGCTGATGGAATTTAATAGCAGTGTCCGGATGCATAATCGCTTCGGCTATGGCACTTGTATCAGTGGGTCGAAGAGGTTGCTCTCCTTCCATCTTCCGCAACGCACCGTTTACTCTAATCCTTGGCTCGGACCCTACCTTTAGGTGTAGGTCAGAACCCTCTGCCTCCGCCAAGATGTTCAAAAGTCGGTCAAGATCACTTTTCTCCATCTTAATATCATGCACCTAAATGCCACCCAGGGCAAGAAGTTTTTTCAATTTTCGTTACTCTGAGCGCAAAACCGCAGAAAAATATTGAGATTTACTGGTTTTCAAATTCCTTGGGCAGCCGTCTTGAAGTTATTCGATCCACCACACGACCAACCCTCTGTGTAGTGTTCTGAAGAGGTGCCAAGGTCTCTGACACGCTTCCTAAGTCTCCACCCAGGGAGATCATAGTTTCGTTCAGTCTTTCAAGAACTGGCACGATTCCCGAAAGATTGCTTAAGGGTTCCAAAATACTCAAAAGTTGAGAAAAAACGTCATCTAAGTTTGCCAGGCGTTCGAGCGAAGGGCCAACTTTCGCCAAGTCGTCCAGCACATTTCCCAGTTTCGATAACTCCTCTAAAGCAGGAACTATTGCCGCAATTTCACCCAGGGTTTTATCGAAACTTGCAATCCTCTCCATTGATGCGCCCAGGTCTCCTAGTTGTTTCAATGCTGGAATCAACTCTGGGATTTCTCCAATAGCGTGAATAGCAGCCTGAATATCGCCGCCAATCTGACGCATCCCCAGAGGATCAGGTATTTCCACCTCTCAAGTATTGCACTATTTCAACTGAAATTCATATTTGCATTATGAGGCTCTAACTAGAAAGCTTTTGGGAACCTCAAGTGCGGTAAGAAAAACCTTTCAAACGAGGAAAACGGACTGCAAATAGAGAATGACAAACATTCGGAATTGAAAATATATTTCTGGGCTACCTCAAATGGGAGGCAAGCTACGGAGACAACTTTGAAACCATAGATGAAGAGTGGCTGAGATATTTGAATGGATCATTCAGTATAAGAAAGATAGGACTCTCCGCTCAATTGGAATTACTTCGCTAATCAAATTCGAACAGCTACTTGGAACACTCTTGGGAGAGAAAGTGGCATAAGAATTGTGAACGGTTTAGGGGACCTTTCAGGTGCACTGCAGAAGTGAAGCCAACGCGGACGAAAACACTACTCGTAGCGTTCTTACTACTGGGGAGGCGGTCATAACGCGCTGCCCACCTAGTAGCATACATAATTAGTACGGTACCTATTATGTATGCTATATTGAAGCTCATGGAGTTTGTAAGCCGTAGCCGGGAACTCGAACAACCTAGCCACTGGTGGGCCCGCGATCGCAGCTTTGCGCTGGTATGGGGCAGACGGCGAGTGGGAAAGACGCTCCTTCTTGAAGAGTTTGCTCGCGATAAGCCTGTGATCTTTCACACATTCGAAGGTCGACCGTTAGCCGACGAACTGGCCGTTCTTTCTCGCGGCGCCACCCTAGCACTGGGGGTGGATTTTGGTCGCGACCTAATCAATCGACCGTTCTCGAGTTGGGACGACCTCCTTGATGAAATCTGTCGAGCCAGTAGTAGCCGACCTCTTCTGCTCATTCTTGACGAATTCCCAGAGGCCCTCAAGGTAACGCCTAATCTGACGAATCT
>JABEUL010000298.1 GCA_013044465.1 Acidimicrobiales bacterium | reverse complement strand
GCCTTCACCACGGGTGGTGCTGACACAATGAGAGGAATTTGAGGCAAAGTAGTTGGGGTTACAAATGCAGTCAGCTCAATAGCTGTCCCAACATCGGTTGCATCAAAAATATCTTTAGTAGGCACTGACTTCAGTGTCATTATTTGGATTTTATGAGTATTGCTACTGGCTAATTTAGCCTTATTTGTAGCGTAACTACTCGTTGTAGAGATTAATACCCAGCACAAAAGCAGGGCAAAAACAGTAATTGTCACAAAGCGTTGCTTACGCATCTTTGTGCCTCCTTTAGTCGCGGTGAAACCGTAGGGCTTCTGGTGGCTTTCAGAATGCGGGCTAGCGTTTTTGTAGCATTCAACTCGCAGACTACATCCGGAAGGGATGTGTAATCCTGGACTCGTAGATATCCTTACGAGGTGCTAACGCTGTTACCCTTTATAACTTTTGACTAAGAAAGTTACGCTCCTAGTTGTCGGGGCGTTATTACGTGTATTTCACGTTAGCTCAATATCAGTATTAGTAACTGACATACCCACCGCGCTTTCTCTTTCGCCCGAAAGATTCAGCAAGATAGTTCGCTATTAACGCCTATTTTCTCTCCGCTAACTACTCTAGCAAAAGGTTTCCACTAAAGTGCAATTTACTTAAAAAAAAAAGTCTAAAGTACGTGTTTTTAAACTCTCAACCAACTAGATAATAGCAGGTAGAAAGACTAGTGGGTCCTTCAAACCCTCAACTTGGACTTTAGCCACGCTTCTTGTAAAACTGGCATTAAACCAGCCTGTAAATCTGGATTCTCATCCTGTCTGACCCCAACTATGGCAGTTACTGATGCGTACCCAGATTCCACTAAACCAACATCGGTTTTCAATCCCGGAGGAGGTTGCTCGCTAGTAACATCAAGACTTAAAGTTCTCAGTTCGTGCTCGGCTGTTGCAGTGCGAATTAGTCCAGTTGAGCCTAACGATCCAATGCGAACACCAAGAACGTCGGCCAGTTTTCTCGACGGCACATTCAGATTAAGTACTGTTCCTAAAGGAAGACTTTCCATTAAGCCAATCAACTGAGCACCAAGTATTGCCGAGGCTTCCCAGGTCGGATCAAGGCTCCATTCACAACTTACAGCTAATGCAGGAATCTTGAAATGCTGAGCCGTTAAAGCTGCTCCGACTGTTCCTGAGTGCATTACTGAGCGCCCAGTATTTAATCCCCGATTGATTCCAGATACCACCGCATCTGGTCTTGGTCCAAATCCTCCCAAACATGTCGTCAAAACCGCCAGTGCAGGAAGTGCATCCACTCCGTAAGCGGGAACTGAAGGCGCTGCTTTAATCGTGGCTGGCTCAAATGCAATACCATTACCCATGTCATGGACAGGGCCAACCCCAGCTCCAGCTCCACTAGCTTCACCAAGTGGTGCGACCACAATTACTTCATGTCCCACTTCTAAAAGTGCCACCACCAAGGCACTTAGGCCGGGTGCATATACACCATCATCATTTGTTACAAGAACTCTCACACCTATTAAGCTAATCTCTTGCTGAACATGGATTTAACAAATAAGCCAACTAGTCACTTTGAAATTCACTCACCTGATGGATTTGTGAGTGCTGTAATAAGCAAATACGGCGGGACTGTTTCCTCCCTTATTGCCGGTGGATTCAACTTCTTAGACGGGGACGATCCAGACCTCCTTGTCTCTTCAGCCAGGGGTCAGATACTTTTTCCATGGCCAAATCGAATTGATCAAGGAAAGTACTCCTACAATGGCACTAACTACCAACTTCTAGTCAATGAGATTAACTTTGGAAATGCAATTCATGGTTTTGTTAGGACTATGACATTTTCGGTTGCACAAATTAGTGATGATTCACTTATCTTGATCACAGAGGTTGCTCCGCAGGTGGGATACCCGTTTGAGTTTTTGATGGAGATTGCTTACAAAGCAGTAAATAATGGCTTAGAAATTACCTTTAGACTCGTAAATCTTGGGAAAATGCCGATGCCGATGGGGCTTGGGATGCATCCATATTTCAGAGTTGAATATGGAGTGCTTGATAGTTGGGAGTTCAAATTAAACGCTGGGGAATATCTTGAAGTCGATTCCAGGAAAATCCCGCTTTTCTGGAAAAGCGTCCAAGGCGGTGTCAATGATTTTAGAGCCTTGAAGGAAATAGGTTCCTTGGAATTGGATACTTGCTTCAAGAAAATAGATGGAGGCTCCAATTTGGAGGCATTGCTTAGATCGCAATTAAGAGATATTACAGTTTCGGCGTCAGAGAATTTTAGTTATATCCAGATTTACTCCGGAGATACTCTGATCGAGCCATCCCGGCGGAGAAGGTCTTTGGCAATTGAACCGATGACGTGCCCGCCTAATGCTTTTAACTCAGGTGAGTCCTTAATAACACTTGAGCCTAGCCAAGCATGGCAGGGCTGGATAAAAATTAAAACTTGTGGAAAAGGCACCTGAATCGTTGGTTTTGTGTAGCCATTGGCAGAAATG
>JABEUL010000297.1 GCA_013044465.1 Acidimicrobiales bacterium | reverse complement strand
TGCACAAGCTGACGTCGGTGTAGCTATGAATTCGGGGACAATGGCGGCAAAAGAGGCGGGGAACATGGTTGACCTAGACTCAAATCCAACAAAGCTGATAGATATTGTTGAAGTTGGAAAGCAACTCCTTATCACAAGAGGATCTTTGACCACATTTTCAATTGCAAATGATGTTGCAAAATATTTTGCAATCATACCTGCTCTTTTTGCCCAAAGATATCATCAGTTAAATGCACTCAATATTATGAAACTTCACAGTCCGAGCACCGCGGTACTTTCTGCGATTATCTTTAATGCGCTTGTCATTATTGCATTAATTCCCCTAGCTTTACGCGGAGTTAAGTGGCAGCCTACAAGTGCAAGTTTGATTTTGAGAAGAAACCTACTCATTTATGGAGTCGGAGGGGTAATTACTCCATTTATTTTTATCAAGATAATTGACTTGATCCTAACCACTACGAGGATGTACTAATGGTCGAACATATAAAGCGAACACTAATTTTGATGGTGGTATTTATTCTCACTCTAGGATTTGCCTATCCGCTGCTGGGAACATTCCTATCTCAAGAGGTCTTTAATTTTCAGGCAAATGGTTCCATTACTAGCAATGGGTCTTTATTAATTGGTCAGACTTGGAGTGGACCAACATGGTTCCATGGTCGACCTGATGGTTCTTTAGTGACACTTGGGAATGGGAACGTTATTGTTTCGGGCACCAACCAACCTGGTCCTTCATCAAAGGCCTTAAGGAACTTTGTAAAAAAACAAGCCGCTAATTTGCAAGCCGAAGGAATAATCCCAACTAATGATCTTGTGACTCCTTCTGGCTCATTAGTAGATCCAGATATTTCGCCACAAGATGCTTATGCTCAAGTCTCTGCAATTTCCAAAGCCAGGCATTTGTCGCAATCGAAATTGCTGACTTTGATTAGCCAAAGTATTCATCCTAGAGAGCTCGGCTTTTTAGGTGAATCATATGTTGACGTCTTGGAAATAAATACAAAACTGGCGAACCTTGGATAGATTTGACCTAAATTGGTTTTATTGGTGTGCTTATTCGATTGATATATTCAAAGGAAGCAAAGATGGATCTTGAAGGTAGTCGAGATGAAATGTCCGATAGATCAAAAAATGGCAAAGGAGTTTCATCGCCGAGTGATTCTAGGGACAATAGTGCTAGTGATCTAGTAGCTGCTGCTGGCCATTTCCGCATCTATTTAGGGTCAGCTGCTGGAGTGGGAAAGACCTGCGCCATGCTCGATGAGGGCAATCGGAGGCTTGCTCGGGGCTCAGATGTGATAGTGGGCTACGTGGAAAGTCACGCCAGACCATATACTTTGCAAGCAATAGGGTCACTAGAAATACTGCCAAGAAGAAGGGTTATCTATAGGAACGTCGCCTTTGAAGAACTTGATGTCACGGAAGTAATTAAAAGAAAGCCCCAAGTTGCTCTTATTGATGAGCTAGCTCACACCAATGTACCCTCCACATGGCATAACGCAAAAAGGTGGCAGGATGTTATGGAAATACTTGAGGCGGGAATTGACGTAGTCACTACTGTGAACATTCAACATTTAGAAAGCATAGCTGACGCGGTCGAGGCTATTACTGGGGTAAAAGTGCAGGAGAGGGTTCCTGATGCCATGGTTCGAAAGGCTGACCAAATTGAATTAGTAGATTCGTCGCCAGAGCAACTGAGAAGACGCATGCTCCACGGCAATATCTATCCGCAGCCTAAGATTGCAAATGCACTTGCCAACTTTTTCAGAACCGATAATCTACTGGCGCTCAGGGAGCTTTCCTTGCGATTCGTCGCAGACGAGAGCGAGGAAGACCTACTAGATTACCTGAGAGCAAGAAAAATAGATAAAGTCTGGGAGACAACCGAGAGAATCTTAGTTGGGGTCACTGCCGCACCACGAACCGATATGTTATTGCGCAGGGCGGCCCGTATAGCGGGCAGAACACGCGGTCAGCTAAAGGTTCTACATGTATATACAGGTGATGTGGATAAAGGAAAAAGCTCTGAAAAAATCCAAGCATTGAAGGCACTTGCATTAGATCTGGGTGCTACCTGGGATGAAATTGTCTCAGAGGGTCCGGCCGAGGCAATAATTACATTCGCAATAGAGCATCAAATAACTCAGATTGTAATCGGATCATCTCCATCGGGTAGGTTCCGCTCATTGCTGAGCGGCAATTCAGTCAATCGTCAAATAATGCAATCGGCTTCCAAGCACGGTATCGACCTTATTGTGATTGCTCGACGCGATGACATAGGTCTGACACATTCCTCCGATTAATCTGTCGGAGTATCATTTTGTGCTGTAGAAGGATACTCGAATCGACTTGTGTGCTGTTGATTCTTGTTCATTTGGCATTGCCACATCCTCAGGAAAATCCGCAAAATGAGACAGTGGGCGTGGACAGGCTTGGTCGCTTTGGAACGCTCATTAATGATCACTTGACTTCGAAGTGGTGCAATTGCCTATGAGCTTTATTCGCCGTTATCAGCCTGTTTTTATGAACTAATTCATGTGTGGTATCTGCACTGAAATCAAGCCCAGTTATTTGGTCCTGTAGAGACTTTGGAAGCGATTTTAACCTTACTCCAATTATATACTTAAGCCCTTTTCTTCTAGGGCCAGAAGGTTATTGTTACGTAGCAATCCGGCATCGCCGACGACTGCAAGAATTGGCAGATCAATTTCTTTAAACCTTCATCAATTCCATTTATGAGTGTCGATCCTTCAAAAGTATTACCAGGATAGAGAGAATATGAAATGGGCATTCCAAGTAAATTCACCTAAAATCAATTACTACATGGGCAGATTATCTCTATTGCCCTTGGAGTGCCCTTTTTTTCTAAGTCACAGGTTTTCTTGGGTATCTTCATCTCCTTTGTCTGTTTTAAAATATAGAGTCGCCACGTCATACAATACCTAAGCGAATTGGGAACCCTTATGCAGCAAGCGAGCTTGATTTTGGTGTGGTAGCGTGATTAGCAAATGTCAAGGAACTGGGTTATTCGATTATTTATTGTAGTGTTGGCGGTGGCTTCTGGTTGTAGCACTACTACAACCAGCAAATTGACTACAAATTCGTCCTCTCCTCAAAATGGGAATCCAATTTGGGTAAGATCAGATATTGAGCCAGTCTCGCAACCTATCGAAGCTGGTGGCCAGTTTGTGGCTTATATAGTTGCCAATGGAAACCTAGAACTTGTTGGGCTTAACCCGGAAACAGGGGTGACGGACTGGAGGATTGACGCCTCTGCAAGCAATATTACACCTGGAGTTACACCCGTCTTAGTATCCATAGCAGGTCTCATACCCATCCTTTATCCAACTTACGGCTCTGCTTCTGGTGGTCGTGTCCAAAGTGCTGCAATAAATCCGGCAAACGGTTCAATTGTTTGGAAGGGGGAGTCTGGAATTTACAGTGACTGGCCGTCTCCGTGCCCAGGAAGCCTTACAAATGTTTGCGACGAAGGAGAGCTTTCTGTCTCGAATGCTTCATATTCGACGATTTTTGATTATGACGGCAAATCAGGCAAGTTGGTTTCGTCGACTCCAAGCATAATTCCAGGTCATCCAAATACCCAAACTACCTATGCCAGGCAATTAGCATTGGGTCTTTACGATCCAGGTGCAAGAAATCCTGAGTACATTATGAGCGTAACCGGAGATGCCATTACATGGGCGAGCCCTCTTTCTTCCTTGTTTCCCCCTGGTTTTACCTCTGACACTGGTTGGGCATTTGATCGTGTTGACGCTGATCATCTCTATGTTGGATCTATTGAAGGCCCAGCTACGAAAACCCAGACGACGATGACTGAAAACTTAGCGGATCAAATGACGTTAGGCTTTAGTATTGACAATGGAACAATTGCCTGGTCTGATGCCGGGGTAGCATATGCATGTGGCAACCTTTTCTACTGTCCAGGCTCTAACTCGGCCAACGCTACGGCACCCACTATTGGTGTTCGCACACGTGAGACTGGTACAGCAACAGCGAATCTAAAAACATATAAATTCACGGTTTCAAGTGATGCTTCGGTGGTTATCGAAGGTTTTGACCTCGCGACTGGAAAAACACTTTGGTCCTTCGACGCTGGACATGATGTT
>JABEUL010000296.1 GCA_013044465.1 Acidimicrobiales bacterium | reverse complement strand
TTTCTCTGCCTTCTCTGCATCAACATATCTACCTTAATCGGTCTTTGCAATTACATGCTGTTGACAAGAAATGGTTTGAATGATCTGGGGTGCTGCGTGAAGTTTTTATCGCAAAACGAAGTCCGAGTGGATTTGCATTTCAAAGGCACTCTAACTGGTGGTTAGAAGGTACAAGGTCGCCTTGATCTAGGCAAGTCCGGAGATGCCCATTACAGTTTCCAAAAAAATGCGATATTCCTTAAAATCTTCTCTCCTGCATTATTCTGGCATATGCTTATGTTCCCATGGTAATCGCAGTAATAGCCACAGTATTAGCAGACACTCTATTTGCCATTTCCGCAGTATTCCAGCAGAGCGCAGCTTCTACTTTGGACCCTAAACTTAATCTGAAGTTCGCACTTATCCACCAACTATTCAAAAATAGGAGGTGGGTATATGGGTTTTTAATTTCACTTTTAGGATATGCATTTCAAATTTTTGCACTGTCCAAATCTTCCCTATTAGTTGTCCAGCCGCTAATAATTCTTAACTTTGTCATTGCCCTGCCCCTTTCCGTATACTTCGTTCAAAAGCGGAACATGACCTTTATCGAGATTTTCTCCACTTCCTTAATTACACTCGGCTTAGTGGGCTTTCTGTTAATTTCCAATACCAAGGGAGGAATTTCTAATCCATCTCAGTCAGGGTGGATCGTGACCCTGGCTTCCCTTTTAGCTTCTTACTTTATTTTAGGCACTGTCTCGGTGAGAGTCTACGATCCTGCAAAGTCCGTACTCCAAGCCCTCATGGGCGGAATTGCAAACGTACTTTTTGCCGTGCTTGCTAAGTCTCTTTCGTCCATTGTCGCTGACTCGTACAGGCATAGTCATTCCTTGGTCAAGTTGGTTTCGCCACTTTTTCTTTCCTGGGAGTTTCCAATGATTTTGGCTGCCTTTTATCTTGTCCTGATTTCTGTTCAATCTGCATTCCAGGGTAAGTCACTGGGCTGGTCGCTTCCAACCCTCACAGTGATCAATCCAATTGTCTCTCTCATTATTGGATTAATTGTATTGCATGAAACCCAAAGGAACTCCCCATTGGCAATTTCTCTGGAAAGCATTTCGGCAATTCTCTGTCTTTTTGGCATTTTCAACCTTGCTCGAATCGAACAGTCGGTTGAGTGAATTTGGAGTAATTGGGCTAATGCTCTAATTTTCCACTTGCCTTCTAAGGAATTGATCATAGAGTTTTCTCTCTTTTGGCTATCTAATTTTGCAGGTGACAGCTATTTGGGCAAAGAGGGCTATTAATAAGGTAAGTCATGACATCATTCCGAAAGAACTTCGCAATTCGATGAGAATGAAAGCTTAAGGCACTCATTCAGAAGGAATAAATTTTTAAAAGTGTAACCATAAAAAGCAAGGCTTCAGCATCAATATTAATTGCAAATTGATCTAAGATTCGAATCTCTTTGCCCCGCTCCTCCTTCAAAGTTCGTGGTGATGACTTTGGACACCTACTGACTAATAAACTTTCACTACCAGGAAGTAAGAATTAGAAATAAACGGTAGATCCAGCCAGAATATAAGTAGCCCCACGTGATTTGGTTGCTAGTATTGCAGGCTATCTGGTAAATTGCCACTTTATATGTTGAGTCCCATCGTTAGCGAATTTAGTTCCTCCGAGTCCGAACTGCCACAAGTTAGCGCCTTAGTTGAACTGGTAGAGAATTCAAGTGAACCGATACGGGTAATGGTTGCCGAGGATATTATTGTCTTGTTTCAGTCTTTGCGAAGAGCTCTTCTCGCTACTGCCCACTTACTTGAAGATGGGGGGTCGATTGCGATAGTTAAGGAGCTTGCTACAGTGAGTCCGGGCCAGGCTGCCAAGCTGATCGGTGTCTCACGCCAATATATAGACCGTCTTTTATCTAAAGGAGTGCTGACATCCAGTAGGATCCCGGGCAGTTCATATCGACAGATTCTTGTCAAAGATGTCTTAGCTCTCGTGTCCTCAGGTCAAATCGGGAATAAAGCTATTCAAGATATCGTTTTGGATGCCGTTAATTTAATTACTAACGTTTGCAATCCAAGAACTGTATTTCTTTTCGGTTCATTTGCCCGCGGAGATGAAAGGAACGATAGCGACATTGATTTGCTCATTATCGTAGATGATGACACAGATAGCGAAATAGCTGAGCGCGCTGTGCTGCGTGCTGTTTCGAAGCTTGCGACAGAAGTCGATGTGGTAGTTACTAGTCAAAGCCGCTTAGATATCGACCGTGATAGTCCTGGGACGCTGGCTCGGCGGGCACTCCGAGAGGGAAGGATCGTGCACACGCGCGCCGCCTGAGATTTTGAGCGGATCTCCGGAATCTTGGCTCGCCCACGCTAAAAGCGATTTGTTGATGACTGAGGCACTGAAAAGGGCCAAACTTCCAACGTGGGTAATTACCTATCATGTCCAGCAAGCAATTGAAAAAGGTTTGAAGGCTTTGATCCTAAGACAAGGTGCGATCCGCCTTTTAGTCATAATCTTTTGCGCCTTAACAATGAGATCGTGCCACCTGTATTCGGTGAAGAAGTAGAAGATTTGCTTGCTTCACTGACACTTTGGTCGGTGGAGCAACGATATCCAGCAAATCAACCAGAGCCATCTAGTGCCAATGCCGAAAAAGTCCTCAATTTTGGCAGACAGGCAATTGAAGTCATAGAGAAGGTATTCAACTTACTCGAATGGTGCAAGATTTCACAACTGCGACAAGTTCAATTTGGCAGGATCTAACCTGTAGATTAAGAAGAGGCATGTCTATTGCTTAAAATACTCCTGCTCGTATTGGATCCGAAGCAATTGCCACCAACGATAACTGCTTATTGGACTAAAATGGAAATTAAACAGTAGCTCATTGGAACCTGGACTTAAATACTTCCAGGTACTCTATGGTCACCAAACTTCTCTTTGAACTGATGTTCTTATTTCCAGGTTGCCTCCATATCGACGGAACATCAAATCCCTTCCTGCCTTTAATATTTATGCAGCGGCGCAATATGCTCCCTTCTAAAAGTATTGGCTTCAGCATTCGAATATAAGTTTCAAAACAATGCAAGAATCTCGATTTGAAAATACAACATTGATTACTGGCTTTCAATTGATGGCATAGAGTTCAAGAAAGAGATGGTATATTTTGGCATGCGCGGAACCATTGATAAGGCAGATCGAGTAGTCATTCCGAAGGCACTTCGTGATCAATTAGGGTTAAGAGCTGGGGAAATAGAGATTAATATCCATGGCTCTGGGGTTCAAATTGAGCCAGTTGTCGACGATAACTTGATCAAAGAAGGAAATCTTCTGGTAACAAAAGCTTCCGGAACTCCTATAGATAACCAATTAGTTAGCGTTCTTCGACTTTCCAACCAAAAGTAAATGTAATGATGGGGTAGGCGATACCAGGGTCGCCATTGGTGGGGTTGTGGCAAACCATGCCCATCACGTTTCGAATATGGCCATCCCAGGTGATAAGCGAATCGGGCTCGCTGGACATGCAATATATGAGACATACTCGGTATTGACTCGGCTGCCACCTCCAAACCGTCTTACACCAAAAGCAGTCTTGCTTGCCCTGCAGCAGGACTTTGACCTGATGATTTCCAAAAAGCCGGATAGCACAAGTAACTTGCTTTATAAGTTTTCATCACTTGGAATTTCAGGGAGTTCAATTCTTGATGCGCTGGTAGGAAGTGTGGCCTCAGATCACGGCATCAAACTTATTACTAGCGACCTTCGGGCTTCGAATACCTACCGCGCTCTTGACATCGAAGTGGAACTCATCGACTAAAAATATTGTTAGTGAAAATATCGATTCATTTTGGATAAATATGTGATTTTATGTAATGGGTATTTCCAGCTGCAGTTTATTTGGCTTTTCTCAAATTATCTTGAGCCCGAGAGGAGATTCGAACTCCTGACCTGCGCATTACGAGTGCGCTGCTCTGCCAACTGAGCTACCCGGGCAATTGTCTATTAAAACTAATAGAAATATTCATGCTGATTTAAATCAATAACTGATTTTAGATCAAGGAAGCCCAGCACCTGGCACATCTACTCTTGCCATAACTATTTGGCCAAGCCGATTGTGTTCAACAACACTAGGTTGCGAACTTGGAGCACTCATCATAAAAAGAGTTTTTCTGTCCTTGCCACCCAACATGCACGCGTAACACTTATGTGGGGTTTCAACCGTAGCTAAAACCTCGCCGCCTTCTTTTACTCTTAAACACTGATTTGCAATTGCATTGGCCACCCAAATACAGCCCTCTGCATCCAAGCAGATTCCATCTGGCACGCAAAGAGCCGAACTTAAGTTAGCCCAAATCCGCCTATTAGACAAGGATCCATCTGAATTTATGTCAAATGCAG
>JABEUL010000295.1 GCA_013044465.1 Acidimicrobiales bacterium | reverse complement strand
GATCTGCCTGACCGTCCGCTGAAATTCCTGAATCAACAACACTTTTTACAGTCGGGACTTTTTCAAAAAGTGCGGTTAATCCTTTTATATAAGTGGCATCATTTGAATTGATAGCTCCATCTGTACTTGCCACAATAACTGGGACCGGAAATACTCCAGAGGCCACAACTGGTGATGCCAGATTGGCCGCTACGTTGCTTGGTGAATTAGCCGGCAAAAAATCCGAATTGTTAGATTTCGATACGCTAGATATTGACGGAAAAGATTGAACTGCAGCAACGGTAATGACAATCCAAAATACGACCACAAAATATCTGAATCTGACAGAGAACCTGCCCAACGCCGTAAATATAGAAGTCAAAGAGGTGTCTCCGGTTAATTAAATTCCGTGACCATTTGCACGGTTATCACATAAATGATCTAAAAATATGCCTAAAGTTTTCGCCCATGCATCTCTTGAGGCATTTTGATTGAACGATGGTCTTGTGTCATTGTGGAAGCCGTGATTTGCTCCCGGATAGATAGTAGGTGAAAATCTCCCTTTAAACTCGGTATTCTTTTGATTTTCTTCTACTGCGGCCGAAAAGTCCGGCAAAGTAGTGTTCACACCTGGATCTTCACCCCCATAAAAGCCAAACAATGGACACGACAAGTTCGATGCCCGCTCTATAGGAGGCGCTGAACCGTAAAATACAACTCCGACGGAAATGCCACTATCAGCACATGCTAGGCGCCCAACCAGAGATCCCCCCATGCAGAATCCTACTGCTCCTATTTTCTCCCCTTTTGAATTTCCATCTGTTTGCATCCATCTAGCTGCAGTTTTTAACACGTCTACATATTGGTCTAACTTTGCGATTTGTGAAAATGCAGCGGCCTGAGTCTCTACTAACCGCTCTTTCAAGTCACTTGGCAGTTTATTCAAGGCAGCTTCTCTAGCCTCTGGATCCCCCCATGAACTAGGTGGAAGCGAGTTCATGAACTCTTTCATCTCTGATATGCGTTCAAATGAAACTTCGCTTGGCCTCTCACCATTAACTGCCATAAGATCGGGTGCAAAAGCCCTATATCCAGAACTTGCGATTCGATCAGCCACATCTTGAATATGAGAATCAACTCCCCACACCTCTTGGACTACCAAAACTCCTGGCAAGGAGCTATTTCCTTCTGGCATGGAAGAATATCCAGACAGTACACCGTTCTCAACTTCAATTTTACGCCATTCGCTTATTAGTTGCATTTTTCGTCATCCTAATTTGTTACTGGATTCACTGGGTGTGAACACTTTTTATTGATTTCTCCTCAAAGAGATCTGTTTGCTTGGAATTTAATCAAGAGCAAGATTAGTCCTCAAAACACTGGAGTGTACTCCATGTAATCTTAAGGTTTTT
This sequence comes from Acidimicrobiales bacterium, assembly GCA_013044465.1. Lineage (GTDB taxonomy): Bacteria > Actinomycetota > Acidimicrobiia > Acidimicrobiales > JABEUL01 > JABEUL01. The sequence continues at coordinate 8,909 of JABEUL010000295.1, read as the reverse complement.
TTTGATCACTTGAATCTTACCTGCTAAATCGACTGAACTTTTGAAGTTCCTTAGTTTCAAAAATCCAGTCCCTATCGCCCGAGAAGTGGGGAACGGCAAGTTCACGCAAGGAACAGGAGTTGTTACTTAACTGTGGGAATAGACTTTGGTTCTAGAGCATAGAACGATTCCTGGGCTATGGCCAAAAATGACTTTTCAGCTAAAGTCACAAAACCACAACATATTTAGCATCCTTACGCCATTGAATTAATTGGTATTTACACTTAAGTTATCTGTATGAATAGCATCGGAGGGTAATGAGTTTCGATCCGGCTTACTTAGAAATGTGGAGAACCAGGTGGTAATTCAAACAAAGTCAAGAATTCGAAGAGTTCTCAAGGCAAGACTTTCAAATGAGGACGACTTCGAGCGGGGAATGGGTCTCGTCGAGATTGTTGTTGCCTTATTTATTTTGGCGATCGGGCTTACGGCAACGGCAGGCGAATTTGTAACGGTCGACAGAGTGACAGCTCAGACTGCACAGCGACAAGCAGCTATAAATATAGCCGCTCAGCAACAATCTAAATTAGAAGGATTTGAATCGTTGAATTGGGAATTTTCGGCTGGAATTCCTACAAGTATTACTAGTTCCACCCAGGCAATTGGAAGTACGACCTACACGGCGCAAACTATAGTAACTGATTGCAGCAGTTCAAGTGCCATTATATCCATACTCTCGAAAGTAACTGTGACTTGGCATGATTCATTGGGAACCCAGTCCTATGACGAATTCTCATCGCTTCACGGTCCTTCCACCGTTTTGAAGTGTCCATGAGGACTTCTTATGCTTAATTTCCAACCCATCGATTCAGAGAAAGAAATGTTATTCTTTAATTCAAATAAAACTGGAAAATCACCTTTACGCGTTCTAGAAAAAGTCAAAGGCCATATAGAGCGCAAAGTCCAGAAGGAATCCTGCGACCAAGGATTTACATTGCTTGAAATGCTCGTTTCAACTTTCATACTAAGTATTATCCTCGCCGTAACTGTTTCGATGTTTGTGGTTTACAACACATCATTCAATGCTTCAATTTCTCTTTCAAAGGCTCAGTTACAGGGTGAGACAGCAATGAACTCACTTACTAGTTATGCAAGGTCATCAATTCCGTGTCCTTTGAACACGGTAGCTTTGATAAATTACAACCCCACAACCCCACTATTGGCAATTTCCGCCCCTTTCCCCAGATATAGTTTCACAAACACTGCAACGCCCACTACGACAACTGATATTGCCGTAGTGACAATATCACTCAACAAGTCAACAGGAAACTTAAAAGCAGCCATTACGCCCTGTCCGGGATATACCGGACAGACTGTATATCCTGTTTCAGTGAGTAACATTACCTCTGCATCTTTCGGGTTCATTGAAGCTCAGACAAATGCGTCAGGTGATCCGATTTGGACATCAAGTAATCCACCTTCGATTACTTCCTCCCCTAAAACCCCATATTCTGCTGACAATATAATCGGCCTTCAGATGTCAATCCAAGTTTCTGTTTCTGGAGTATCAGTAACGTTAGTCAATACTGGATATTTCAACAATTTTTATTGTCAAGGCACATCACCGCCTAATGGAGTCGGAGGAGGATGTGTTATATGACGATTACTTTTAAAGACATTTATAGATTTCTGAAGTTTCATCAAAATTGTGATAGTTGTCGCGTTAAATTGATTGGAGAAGTCAAATGAGAGAATCCAGATTATTAAAATTAGTTCGCAGGAAATTTGATAAAGATGATAAGGGTCAGGCGCTTATAATTGTCATGCTAGTGCTTACAGTTCTGCTTTTAATGGCAATTGGACTAATGACCGCGACGGTGAATTTAAACAATACTAATCAGGGCGATGTATACGTTCATGCAGCCCAAAGCGCATCTCAAGCCGGATTAAGCCAATTTGAAAATGACGTAAGTGCATTGCAGGCACTACTTCAAAAGTGCACTACAACTTGTCCGGGTCTGGTGCCTGCCATAGTTTCTTGCACGAACACAACTACTACGTCACCTACTCAATGCGCTAATGCCGGTAACTTTTTAGAGAAATACGCTGTCACACTGTCATTCCCCAATTGCCTATATTATGACTCGACACTCCATAAAACGCGCCCTTGTGCCTCAGTTGCTGAGTGTGAAATTTCCGGAGGAATACCTCCCAGTGGGAATGGACGAGGTTGCACAATTCAGGTCAATTCGACTGGTTGCGTAGTTCCAGCCCTCTCGAGCACGACTGGGGATACTTCATGTGAAGGCAATACCAGCGTGACGTCTTCACTGAGTTTGAATCAACCTGTAGCTTCGTTATTGCAGTTTGCCGCATATACTAACTATTCCGCTGATGACCCAGCAGATGCTTTAACTTACGGTACGCCGAATGCTAATGGCATTTATACTGAATCAGCTGCTCAATATAACGCGGCACTTAAAAACTGCGCTATTTATATGTGGGCTAAGCATAATAGATTCACAGGAACACCTTCTCCTAACGCTACAGGTCACTATCCGACTAACCCTTATGGACCTAATTACGGTACTTGGAAAGATCCGAGTAATCCTGATAACTCGGTTGCGTGTTTAAACACCTATGAAGACTATGGTTCCACTTTCAATGGCCCTGTATACTCTTCGGATGTCATATGGGACTGTGGGATAACCTTTAACGGAAATGCTTATACGGGTAATCCCATATATTCGGGTCCTTACAACAACACAATTAGGCAGTGGATGTCCAATCAATCTTTTTTCGGACCTGGGTCCTCGGGCGGATTCACCAATAATAATTACAATATTGGCAGCCCTTACTACAGTGAGTATGGTGCTGGTGGTGGGACTGGTTGCGGTGGTCAGTCACCTACATTTACCTCTAAAAATACTACTAATGGAATACAGCGATTGAAGGCTCTAATATCCCCTCCTCCACAACTGACGAGCTTGTCTAATATGGCGAAATTAGCTGGATGTTTGTATACCGGACCTACTGTAATTAGGCTCCTAACTGGTGGGAGAATGGCTGTATATAGTCCGGATACAATTGCAGATCCCAGTTTTTACAACGAAAATATCAGTGGGAGTGGGCAGTCATGTGGTACTCCTGGGACAGGTTGTCTTGCTGCAGGAAATTCGGAAAGTCCAACTTGTATAGTAAATGTTCCCGAACCAGGTTTGACGTCAAAGAACGGGATTTATAAAGGTAATGGTGCGGTATATGTCCAAGATGTGCCCTTATCTGAGCAAGGAAGTGTTTCATTTTGTCCAAATGTAGAGGGCGAAGTAGTTGCTCCAAACACTGGAACTGCTGGAATTGGGACAAATCCTCCAAAAGAGCAGCAGACCTGCAAGTGGAGAGGGGACCTTTTGATACAGGGTGGAAATGGAAATACGGGTTCGGGTTCGAAATTTGACGCATATGCCACATTCGGATCAGATTCAAATATCATAGTTACCGGATCACTCACATATGCGAATCCGTTGAATCCATCTAACAGCCAGTATGCCAACATATCAAATACTGCAGATGACAATCAAGCAAAGGCTGATTCACTTGGGTTGGCAGCAACCTATTTCACTTTAGTCAACCTTCCAGGTGACTATGGATACTATGGGGCAGCAGGTTCTTACTCCGGAAATGAGCCTCACGCCAATATAACTATTGATGGAGCTATATTGGCTGCAACTCATGCGTTTGGAGTCGACAATCTTGTAAGTAATGCTTGTTCTAACAATGGAAATTGTGGTCCGGGAAGCGATGGGCCATTGGAAGGTACGATCACAGTTAATGGTTCCTTAGATTCTAACTTCACTCTCAACAACTGTTTGGTCGGAACATCTGGTTACTGCGGGTTTCAAACAAGTTGGGATACGCAGTATAGTAACCCGGTAAACTATCCTCCTCTGTTTCCCCAACCAGTGTATACTCCATATCAATATGCCGAAGGATCTTAGTTTATGGTTAATCAAATTAAATCAAAGGTAATAATTTCTGGAGCAATAAGTATAATTATCATACTTTTAGCTGCACTATTTCACTCCTCGGTTGCCTCAGGTTTAACAGGAAGTACCAATCCCAGCAGTCCGCCTCCAACTTTTGGTGGAATTAGGGGAAATAGCGGAAATAGCGGTGTTACAACTACGGTTGAAATTCCGCCTTCTTCAGGTTCTTCTTCTGTCAGTTTTCCTGCTGGCATGGTCTCTGCCTTAGTTAGCACTGTGCCGGGTCGCACTTTGCCTGCATCTGGCAATTCAGGTAGTGCGAATAGTGGTGGCTCTAATAGTGGTGGTTCTAATAGTGGTACAAGTGCACCCATCACCTCTGTCAACTCCACCCCGGCAGGTGGCGGAGGATCTCCTGGTGCAAAAGGTAGTAGCGGGTCCTCGTCGCCAACGCATGTGTCATCTTCGACCTTGCCCAGTCCTGGGTCATCGTCTTCTTCAATATGGATTATTTTGCTTATCCTAGTTGTGATATTGGGAGCCCTGGGTTACTTAACTTATAGGAATAACTGGGGTAACTTGCGGACAAGATTTTTCCAGAAGTAATTTCCCACCTGGTTTAATAGTAGGCCATGTTTTATAAGAACAATGTGAATTTAGTGGTCCAATAGTAAAATGGACGCCTCAGGCTAATTGGAATTGGGGGGCCATTGACAGATTGGTTTCCTGGTAGCGGAGGTAGCATGAGATGGTATAGACTTTATCTGCCTTCTTGGACCTGTAGTGCAGCCTGGAGTGCACGTCGGCCTGTCAAGCCGAAGGTCGCGGGTTCAAATCCCGTCAGGTCCGCCATCCTTATGGTTTGATTTGGTCGAGTAGCTCAGTTGGTAGAGCGCGCGCCTGAAAAGCGTGAGGTCACCGGATCGACGCCGGTCTCGACCACCAAAATATTAAATTACTTACCCTTAATTGTTGGTAAAATATATATAGGAAGGTTTAGATGGAAAGCGTTGCTGAATCCTTAAAGCCAGTCGTTTATCGATTTCTTGGTTCCAAGCCACCAGTTCCAATTCGGTTTTGGGATGGAAGTTATATTGGTTCACAAGATAGTAAATCCTATCTAATCATTAAGTCACCAATAGTGCTAAGACAATTACTCTTTGCACCAAGTGAACTCGCTTTAGCTAGAGCTTATGTTCTTGGTCAGATTGATTTTGAAGGCAATATTTTGGAACTTCTGGACAATATTCAAAGGAGTCCAGCAATTGAAGAGTCTTCAGGATTAAAACTAGGCGTCGCTGAAAAATTGAAGTTGCTTTCTTCGCTTTATTCTCTCGGCGGTATAGGACTTCCACCTGGAAGACCACCTGAGGAGATTCCAACTCAGTTGGCAAAGTTGGTGGGACTCCATTCCAAAAATAGAGACAAGTCTGCAATTTCATATCATTACGACATTTCGAATGATTTCTACAGACTGATTTTAGGAGACTCACTTACTTACTCGTGTGCATATTTTGAAGATGAAGATATGAATCTCGCACAAGCACAGGAAGCCAAATACTCATTGATATGTAGAAAACTAGGGCTTAAACCTGGAATGAGACTTTTAGATGTTGGGTGTGGATGGGGAGGAATGCTCATTCATGCAGCTAAGCATTATGGAGTAGTAGGGGTCGGGATAACTCTTTCAAAAGAGCAGGCTTCCCTGGCAAGAGAGCGCATCGGCGAGATGTCCTTGACTGACCAGATCAAGATTTTGGAGTCTGATTATCGCGATCTTGATAGTGAGCCTTTTGATGCTATTTCTTCAATTGGCATGTTCGAACATGTTGGAGAAGCTCAATTATTGACCTATTTTCAAAAAATGCACTCCCTTTTAAATGAAGGTGGCAGAATGCTAAATCATGGCATATCGCGTCCGTTCAAACATAAAGGATGGTGGGAAAAAGGTTTTGACCGAAACTCATTCATAAATAGATTTGTTTTCCCAGATGGAGAACTTCTAGAGGTTGGAAGAGTTGTATCAACCATGCAGCAGAGCGGTTTTGAAGTAAGAGACGTTGAATCACTCAGGGAGCACTATGCAAAAACGTTGCGGCACTGGGTGGAAAACTTGGAATCAAATTGGGAGGAAGCTGTCAAATTGGTAGGCTCGGGCAGAGCCCGGGTGTGGCATTTGTATATGGCGGCATCTGCAATAAATTTCGAAGCAAACCGAACCAATATCCATCAGGTCCTTGCAGTTAAGCCCACGGCTGATGGTGAGAGTCTCTTTCCATCAAATAGGATTCAACTTTTAAAATCCAATGATGAAATTCTCGTATGAGAAAACTTAGAGTCACCTGCTTGATCTAGTTAGAAAATCAAGCTTTCTAAGTGCCTGTCACAAACTTATGAGAAGGCACCGTGATGAAAAGTCCCTCCGCATCTGCAAAAATGTCTCCATTGCAGCTGGCCTCTGCCGTCATTGTGATCTTTCTGCCTTCCTGGGAAATACATCGTCCACGAAATTCGATCTCCTCCCCCATAGGCGTAGGTTTCCTGTAATTGATACTTAGTCTTCCGGTATAGGCCGGAGTGGCCAAAATGGAGAGGACAAATCCCATAGTGTCATCAAACAAAGCAGCTACTATGCCGCCATGAGCCCTTCCAGGAGCTCCCTCAAAAGCTGCACCTAATACAACTCTTACAACTGCCTCCTCCCCATCTCGAAATCCCGTTGCCGCTACACCCATCGGGTTGGCTTTTCCAGATACTATGCAATCTGGAAAGTGCTCTGTAGTCTCTCCATCTTCTGGAACTGAGGAGAATGCAGCTCTCTTCATAGCATCAACGGCACGAGACCGCTTGGGCGAAGCTTCTACTCTAGGCAGAATTTCATCAATTGCCTTAGCCATTGCTCCTAATAGTTTGTCATCAACATCATGGGCCACAAAGGCATGACCCAGTTTCCGAATCGCATCGGCAGCCAATACGCGGTTGGCTGAAATATCTAAAACATGGTCTTCTCTCAATGGCCGACCTCAAAAGTGTGCTTTCTAATAATGACGACTGGACAAGGTGCATGATGAGTCACCTGTTGACTCACTGAACCCAAAAGCAGCCCAGCAAAACCTCCATGTCCACGTGCGCCAACAACCAATAAATCTGCGCCTTCTGCTTGTTCATCTAGGACAAGTGCGGCTGGACCTACTAGGGTAATTTCTTCAATCTCCAGATCAGGAGCTGGTACTTTTTCCAAGACTTCTTTTGTAAATTTACTTAAGAAGGCTTTTGCTTCTTGATCAGGTTCGGTAATTGCTGGATAAGATGGGTGCTCGGAGTTTAAAGATGGCCAGATCCAAGCGTGAACTACTTCTAATTTTGCACCCCTTAGGTGAGCTTCACCAATAGCCCATTCAAGAGCGTCCCTAGATTGTTCAGAACCGTCAATTCCGACAACTATCCGTTGCTTGCTGCTTTTTCTTTCCATGACTCACTTCCTCTACTCCTTTGAGTATTTCCCAAATTAAACTTCTTGCTATCACCACTTATTCTAAGTGAGTAGACAAACATTTGCGGACTATGTTGTTGAGCATTCAGCCCAAAGTCGGACATTACTTGGGTTTATTTCAACAGCCACAGGTATTGGCGACAGGATAGTTCTGCCGTTTCTTTCATAAATGTCCTGCACACTTGGCACAATAGTGGCATGTACCTCGGAACCATCTGACAAAATCACCTTGGCTCTTGAACCTTCAAGAAAGTTAAACTCAGCAACAAGATTTCCTGAATACCAGTTACTTGAGTCCCCTGTCAAGAGACTCCTTTTTTCGTGGTCAATTACGACAACTCTCTCAGGTTTCACACTCCACTTAACCTTTTGGCCGACACTCAAACCCTTAGCATTAACTTTAAAGTGCCCTTTTTGAGTGCTCAAAGATGTCTCATCTTCAATAACACCGTCATTAATCGGCGAGTACCACAAAAGTTTCGCCACTACTGGATCAGTCGGATTATCCATTAATTCCTGAAAAGATCCAACCTGAACCAAGTTGCCAGAATCCATTACTCCAACATCGCCACCCATTATGGCCGCTTCGCTCGGATCATGAGTGACTAAAACTAGGCCAATGCCACAAAGCCTAGATATCTCGACCATTTCGATAAGCAAATCTAGCTTTGTGACCCTATCGAGACCATTAAATGGTTCATCTAATACCAGTACTTTCACATCCTTGCTGAGTGCCCTGGCTATTGCTACCCGCTGCCGTTCGCCACCAGAAAGCTCGTGAGGCAACTTGCCAAGATGATTAGAAATTCCTAGCCTCGTTATCCAAAACTTTAAACGTCTAATCTCTTCGGAGTTGAACTGACCTTTTTTCAAGGCTCGCCTTTGGCCGAAGTTAAGTAAAAACTGATCATAAACTTTCGCATGGGGGATAAGTGCGCCACCCTGGGGCACATATCCAATTGACCTTTCTCCAGGAGGTTCAAATCCGACCTCTTTGTCATCTATCTTGACTGTTTGATTTTTCCCACCAGCGATGCCAGTGAGTACCTTTATCAAAGTAGTTTTGCCAGCCCCAGAGCGCCCCAAAATACTCAGTCTTCCAGAATTTGAAGTCATTTCAGCCACTAAATGAAATCCGTCGTTGACCATATCGGCTTTAAGCTCAAGTTTGCATGGTTTAATACCCTCATACTGCACTAATGGATCCGGACCTATATCTTCAATCACAAAGAGACTGTTCTTTGACTTACTTCTGGAAAGGAGATTTAATATGTAAAGAACCACGATTGCCACCAAAAGTGCAGAAAGTGTTGGCCAGGTAGTATTTAAAAGTCCAGTTCCTGAGAAGTTCACATATGTTAAAACCGGAAAAGAGTATGGATGGTATGCGACCAAAACCGTCGCTCCAAACTCGCCGAAAGCCCTTAACCACGTAAGTGCTAGGCCAGCTT
>JABEUL010000294.1 GCA_013044465.1 Acidimicrobiales bacterium | reverse complement strand
TCTTATTAAAGTAACCGGTGCGATGAGCACTATTCCTACTAAGGATCTGAGGGCTGCGGAGCATTTCAATGCTTTTTATTTTGCACCTGCGATTGCGGGAGGGTTTAGTCTCTCAAGCCTATTTTCAACACATCCTCCACTAGAGGTGAGGATAGCAAAACTCGATGAACTAGAGAGGCAGTTCTCGAAGCCAGCATGAAAATTTTTGACACTCTACTTGGGCGAACTAAGCCTGTTAAAGCAAATCTGGATGCACTTTTTGCACTCCCGGGAGCTTCAATTACCCTTGAATCGGCCCTAACCGTAGTTGGATCAGGAAGTGCTGGAGTATGCGTAAGCCCGGGTGCTGCAAGATCGTTTGAAGATGCTTGGAGCGAGTTGAAAACACTAGTAACTCCGGATAATACTTCAAGCGAACCTAAAGTAGTTACAGACTCATTTGATTATCGTTGGATTGTTCTTGATGCTCCTGATCTTGATTCGCTTGTAACAAATGCCCATATGGTTAATTCAACTTTGCAAGAAGCTGGATGGGGCCCACAACTATTGTGTTCCGTGTTTGGATTTAAAGTCAAAGATTCCAGTGGAGGCTTAACTCCTGGAACTTCTATTTATCTTGTCTATCTTTTCAAAAGAGGAACGTTCTATCCATTTGTGCCTACAGCCAAAGAAAAACGGGACAACGAAGTCGAGATGCGGTTAAAAGCAATTCTTGGTGATGATATTCCAATTGAATCTGATCTCACCAAATGGTTCCCACTTTGGGACCTTCCAGTCAAAGCCGGATAGTCACTTATTCTAAAATCTGCAAATGCCAATTGCAAGAAATTGGCAGAAGTCTAGTTGAGTGACTATTAATTAGTCGGAGTCAATTGATTTCGCTGGCACTCCAGCAACAGTTTGACCATCAAATACATCTCGAATTACTACCGCTCCGGCACCAACTACTACATTGGCACCAATAGAAATGCCTGGCAAAACGACTGCCCCTGTCCCGATTGTTGTACCATTTCCTACTTCGACGTCACCAGCAAGATTGACTCCCGGGCTAAGGGTCACGAAATCTCCCAACTTGCAGTCATGGCTTATTGTGCAGTTGAAGTTGATATGCGTGTGGTTTCCGAGTTTAGCGTTGGTGCTAACTCTCGATCCCGCAAATATGGCCACTCCTTCACCTAGATCACTGTTCAAACTCACGAATGCCGATGGATGGATTAGTTTGGCAGCTGTTTTCCCCATGTGATTGATTGATTCAGCAATTCTCTCCCTTTGCTTTCCAGAGCCAACACCAATAATGTAATCAGTCTCAAGTTCAATTAGTGAATCAGTGTTGCCAATGATTTGAATAGGAAGCCATGCAATCGGGTCACTATTAGTAATCCCTTTTTCATCTAAGAACCCTAAAATAGTGTACTTAATTTGTCCCTTTGCCACTACATCGGCATTTGAAATTGAATCTGCCAGATCAAACAGTTCGCGGCCATGGCCACCTCCACCTAAGATAACTAGGTTATTCAATTTAGGAGATCCTTAAGTTTCAACAGATGACCACTTGACAGATTATCCGATACTTTTTTGCCCACAACAAAGTCTCTCTTTCCTGCACCTATTCCATCGAGAACAGGTCTAAGTGGAATTATGTCATCCTTGCCTATAGTTTCATTTATCGACATATCTCTAGTTAAGTAAAGCCCCTTTCGCACAAGTGGTTTGTTTAATTTTTCTCCGTCGGAATCTACAGGGTCGTAAATCCCCTTAGCCAGCAGTTTCAGGTCATTTACCCAACTACAAGCGTTATCCAGAGAAAGTGAGGCTCTGTGGTCGGGCCCTAAAGCTTCGACCGACCAGGTTACGTGTTTTTCAACCATGCAAGCCCCGAGGGCAATTGCCGCACTTGGCGCTGCAATCCCTATGGAGTGGTCCGAGTATCCCACCGGTATTTGAGATATCTCCTTGATCCTAGTCATACGTCTCAGGTCAATAGTTTCAAGCTCAGCTGGATAAGAAGTCACACAGTGGAGAAGCACAATATCGCTGCAGGAACTGACTTGTTTGGATAAATCCCGTAGTTCATCGTCTGTCATCATCCCAGTAGCGACGATGAGGGGCAAACCTGTATCGAGTGCCTGCCCAATGAGCCAAGGATTATCAGCATCCCCAGATCCAATCTTGATGGCACTAACTCCAATTGAGGCAATCTCGTGACATGCTCTTTCACCAGATGGTGTTACTACAAAATCAAGATTAAAAGATTTCGCTACCCCCTGAAGCTTTTCCAGTTCTCCAATAGAAAGTGCCAAGGGCCTCAAGAGATCTCGTTGATCACCGCTTCCTTGGTATGGAGCCATAGGGACATCTTTGGCCAGTAGTTCATCTTCAATCCAATATTGGAACTTAACGCCATCAAATCCAGCATTGGCTGAACTCTCAATCATTTCAACCGCTCTATTAAATTGCCCGTCATGGTTTACACCAATTTCGGCTAAAAGCCAAGGATCAGATAAAAGCCTATCTTTGAAAATGGTATTCACTATATGACAAGACTAGTCTCTTGAGAACTTACTTCCAAATATCTTTTAAGTTCATATTATGGAACTTGGAAGATTTCAGTTAGCTAAAGGAAAACTAGGGCCAATATAGTTTTGTTACCGGACCTGCAATAATATTTTGTATTGAAAGCGAAGTGAAAGTATCATTACTAGTTCGGATAACTTACGCGAAATAGTGAAGTAGCAAAAATATATGTGCTCAAATCGAGATAAAAGCCGACCTTAAAATCCTTAGATCAAAAACCACTGGCACAATGAGGGAGTGGGATCGACGATATTAATTACAGCGACTAAGGAGAAATTGAAATTCAAATAAACATCGATTGGCATTCCGGAAAAGACTTGAGTCAACCGGAAACCAATCAAGATTGAGAATGGCTTTACGAGGGATGAAATGTTTGCAATGCTCACTACCAATTCTGATGCATTTAATCTGACAACATTGAAATCATAGAAGAAGTCATATTTAGCTTCTAAGAGGTCCACAAAGTAATGGTAAGGATTCACCACTCGATTGAAAATAGCCCATCAAGTACTGCTAAAACACCACTTGCAGATGTAGTGGAAGAAATGTAGCATAAGTTACTTGTACGACTTTAAAGTGCCGATGCCAAAAGCCTATCCTCCGTAGAGTAGAGGTTGTAGCTAGAGTGGATAGCCCGGCAGTTTTAATTGAAGATGAGAACTTGCGACTTGACAATGTGCTCAAGCCAATCATCGGGCACACCATAAAAGAAGTGCACTATATAATTCCCCATGAATCTGTAATGCCTAAATGCGTGGGAGGCGAGATACATTCCGATCTTGACCTTGGGAAGTTTGTTTTCGATGAAGGAAGAATATACAGATTTTATGAATTGTTTTCATGGGCTGGGAGTACATTTCATACATTGGCGCTTTCTCCCCCAAATTTTTATTATCTAACGAGACCTTTGCTGAATATATAATTGCTGCTTCCGCAAGTTTAGAAATGACCAACGTTTACACATGGTCGCCTTACCTTAATGTTCCGATAACCGAAATAGTGCTGGGATGGGGATACCAGGAATGGTTAAGAGAGCTAGGTAGATTGTATAAGTCTGTGGACTGGATCAGAATACTATTTGAAAACGAACTTCAAGTACTGATTAATCAAGGGAATGAAGGGACGCGGTCACCAGGATATAGCCGTGAAGATACTCCTAATAGCTTCAAATTTAGCGACGGTGCTAGTGGTGAACCGAAATATTTCACGTTCCATTCTGAAGAGATGAGTTTAATTTTTGACTAGAAATTAGCTGAGGCAATTATCGAGCATTGGGGAAAGTTTCCAGACGTGAAGGGTGAGATCACCAGGATTACAAAAGATGGCAGTAGAAACTGCTTTATGTCGGGAGGTTCAGATCGTACTTGGGATAGGCCACTACTGGAAATTTAACGGGTGTGAAAATATTCGAATACTAGGAATTTTAAGTCGATTTATTTTGATCTCCTACGCGAGCAAAGTTAAGTTGTTTTAGGCATTGGATAAGCTGATCTGGATAAATGGCAACTGATTCGACTGTGTGCACTCTCTTACTCAGGATATAGACTTAAATATAGACTTGACAAGACCTATAAAAAGACCTATTATCTATGTGTGAAGACCTTGCCCTTATCTGAAGCCAAATCCAAATTGAATGAGCTGGTGGAGGAAGCCATATCGACACATGAGCGAATAACGATAACGCGTCACGGAAGACCTGTTGTCGTAGTTTTATCAGTTGAAGATCTCGAAGCGATGGAAGAGACTTTGTTTTGGGAAGCTCAAGAAAACATTTTGGAAGACATCAGGTTGGGACGAGATGAGTCTGAAAAGGGAGATACAAAGAGCGAAGTCGAAATTCGAAAGCAGTTCGGGATTGGAAGATCTCATTGACGGATTGGGAAGTGTCCTTAACTTCACACGCCGCAATAGATCTTGAAAAAATGCCACGCCGAGTTGCGCCAGCCGTAGTGGAATTTTTATATGGTCCTTTGGTGAAGAATCCGATGAGAGTAGGTAAAGCACTTATTGGGAATTTATCTGGATTGTATAGCGCACGGCGTGGTGAATATCGAGTATTTTATGAGCTGATCGAAGACTCTGAGGTCGTTTTAGTTCACAGAATTTCTCATCGAAGCAACGCCTATCGGCCATTTTAGAAGAGCGTAATCAAATCTGTATTTTCATTTCCAATGGCTATACGGTGACATTTGGTTCCGAGTGGGGTGGCACCTACAGTGAAGTTGGAAGTTAGCTACATACCTTCGGCCAACCCTTTGAAGTAAAGGCCTTGCACATCAAGACACTGGGCTGGATATTTGAAGGGAAAATGCGATATTATGTATTTGTAAAGTGCATTGGGTGCAAGATAGCGTATCTTGTCCTGATCAATTTACTAACTGATGGATTGATTCTGTTTGGATCCTTGACAGTAGGTTGGCCGGAATTATGGCAGAGCAGTATTTAAGTACTAAAAAGGTTGACCCAAATTGGGATCCACTCGCCCGTCCTCACCGAGGATTTCGCATATTCTTGACCGTTTTGTTGTTGGTATTTTTCGGCATTGTCGCGTTGGGATTTGCAGCGATATCAAGTTTTGGTCACGGGCTTGGCGTAGCAATCGGGGAAAGCAACGCATTGCCGACTGGGCTATATATGGCATCCGACAATGACTTGGTGGTTTTACAAATGTCAGTGTTCCCACAAGTATCTGTACTCGATCTGAAAACAAACCAATTCTCCGCTGGCTCGCCCAACGACTTCCTTTATCCGAACGCGCTGGCCGCAGCTGTATCTCCAGACGGCACAGATGCTTACTATATCGATTCAAGCGGCAACTTGGTGACTCAGTCAATTATTTGGAATACTCGCAGTTCACTTCAGACTAAGGGGATCGATCTTGAGACAGTTGAGGGGATGGGAGTCACTGCGGATTACACAACAGCGATTATTGCTTCTGGAAATCGTATATACGAGATTTCACTTTCTAACGGAGCACTACTGGCCGAGCAAAATCTCTCTCTGGAGGGATCTATTTCTAAATTTGTATTCGACTCTAATAGTGGACTGGGCTACCTTTTAATCCGTGAAGGATCGACTTCACATGTTGTAATTATCAGCGCAGCAAACTGGCAGGATATCTCAAATATCCAAGTTCCTGAGTCAACTAGTGGAGTGGTGCCGATTCCAGCTGAAAATGAGTTGGTGACGTATTCTACTGATGGTCGAAGTTTGTCATTGGTAAATGCCTCCACTGGTCTAGTGATAAAGAGTGCCGAGGTGCCTTATAGAATTTCAGCTATGGCTGGTGATGGCCAGAATCTATATATCGTCAGTCCTGAAATTGGACAGAGCAATCTACTTTTCTATAAAGCCAACACCGCGACTCTATTGTTTAGCCAGCTGGGTAGCTATGCCGACAATGGAACCGGAGTTAGTTTTGGATGAGCAAAAGTATGCATGGTTGATTTTGTAACTGGAGTTCTTTATCTTGACTATGTAGTTTTTTACTCGGTCGCACAATTTTCCCCGCAAGCTGATTGTAACTGGTAGGTTACATTTTATTTTTATCCCATGGGGATTGGGGTCGCTGTCGGGATTAGGGGATATCATTTGCGAACTACCGCATTCATCTTGTTCTTGTGCTTTATCTTTTTTCAGGACATAATATTGCGAATTACGGTGGTGCCAGAATGTGGTGTTGGCTCATATCATCAAGCAATATAAACTAGCCAGCAAGGATCGAATTGCATAAGTGAGGTCTTCGGAGCAGGGCTGTGGCCCTTATATCAAAGTGCACTTGCCATTGTTTCTAGCGGTCTATGCGTATTGGTATCTGGAATGATAGAGAGACATCAAAAGCAGAGCAATAAGTGGACTAACCGCCTAACAAACGGAATAGAAATTAATGAGTATCTCTTGGCAAATGGAGAACGTGATTTCTGGGAATAGTTAGGCGGTCCTAGATTATGGCAACCCGAAAATCCAGGTAATTGCTAAATAACTGGCTAAGCTGCCCTCGCTTTAAAAAGCGCAATTAATGAATTGAAATCAATAATGGGCTTCATCTTGACTTAATACATGCGAGATGGACTAATTTTTTGCAGGAAAGCTAGATGCCTGAGCGTGAACATAATGTGAAAAATAAATTGGTTGTGGATTATTACAAAATAGAGAATCCTGTTACTCGCGCAACTGTGCATCCTCTGGAGAAGCCACAATCCCAATTCTTAAGTTGGTTATCTGGCCGATGAAAAGAAGATATCGCTACTCATTGGGAAACTACCTCCAAGGCGAATTTAATGAACAGCTAACGGATTTTACGGAAGAGAAACTAGTATTGAGGATCTATACCCCATTAAATGGCAGATTTGGTATTGCGGGTTCTCTTGGATTATTGTATGAAATATTAGCTGACTCATCAAGGGTTGAAAGAAGGCAAAGTTAATATGAAGGTTCGGTTTATTCTAGTTATACTGGCGACAATCGTAGCGGGAATCGTGGGAATTGCGATGTTTACCGGTTCTCATAAATCAACGATTAGTCAATCTCCGCCGGTTTCTTCCCTTGAATCGAGAATGGTCGCCTTTGCCAAGGCGGAGGGAAGCAATATGGGAGGGAAAATGCCTTTGGAGGTGGCTTGGGTTGCTACTGACCGAAAAACAGCCAATGAGAAGATGGCCGGCTCAACTTCAGACTCGGATGAGCCTGTTTACGTAGTTCTTATAACTGGAATCCATTTTACCTGCAATTCTTGTCCTGCTCCTTACGGGGCACCTGCCCCTAGCGGCAATGATCTTATTTTCATTATCGATCAAAGTACATTTAAGATAGTTGACTCTGGCCTGCAAAACGGCCCTCAGCCAAGAGCAGAGATGGATAGCATGGGAACAGTCACAAGTTCTGCAATAAAGTGATTTAATCTTGTAATTAGGTCAATACTAATAATGAAAAAGCTTTGAACTTTCCGCTGGAAGTTCGAATCTTGGCTGACAACTTGGCAAGGCCATCCTGCTTCATCTTGATACTCCCAACCAGTGGCTATTCTACATTTGATAAAGGTAATTGTCGAATTCCGCTAAGTTGCCAGTGCCAGAACTTAGAAGTACATTTAGCCATATTTCAATCAGAAACTACTTGGAGGGGATGCATTCGCAGACTTATCATTTAAATCGAAGAGTTGCTCTACACGATGATTACTTGAATGGTGTGAAATAAAATAGAAATAGCCAATAGTGTGTCGATTAGCTAATACTGCCGATACAGCAATGGCAGCCTATTATTCAAATCGGTTTAATTAGCCAAATGGAATGAAGGCTTAGAGTGGTTCATCTTGTCAACCAATTTATTTGCCTTATAACACCTAAAGCCATCTTTTCATAACGTTATACTCGAAGGCCACTTTGGAGAGATGAAGACGACGTGACGGTTGTCGGATTTTCACGCTTGGCGACGGCTCTGCAAAAAAGTTACCTGAACCATAGCCAGCTTTCCCGAAGCCGGTCTCGATGAAACATCCTCCGTGACCGTCAAAACTAGACGTAGCGTCTTTGCCATTGATGCTTGCGCTTATGTTGTCAGCTACAACTAGTGCTTGAGCGTGAGCGAATACACCTGCTCGCGGGAGGGGCTTTCCAGTAATTAGCGGAAGCTGCGTATTATCTCCAATCGCATATACATTAGGAAAAGACGTGGTCAAGGCGTGGCGATCAGCTTCAATCCACCCAGATGGTCCAACAAGTGAAGATGATGCCAAGACGGCGGGTAATCCGATAGGAGGCATATATACCAACATGTCAAAGGCCTCAGATTTTCCATCAGCAAAGTCCGCAGTGCCTTTTGTTGCCGAGGTGATCTGGTGAGAGGGTTGGTAGTTAATTTCACGATCAGCTAAAAGCGTGATAACTGCTTGTGAGACATTGGCACCAGCAACTGCCATCGGTCCAGGTTCGGCTGAATGTATTGATATTTCCACCTGCCCTCTGACCTTATTGGTCCTTGTTATTTCATCAATTAAGAATGCCGACTCGTAGGGAGCAGCTGGGCATCGATACATTGGCGCTGCAGTAACAATTAACACTTTGCCTTTGGTGAATGACTTTATAGCTGGAGATAGCTTCTGCGCCCCATCGAGCGTGGCAAAAGTTTCGCCGGCCTCTTTTAACCCAGGGATTGAATCTAGTGCGTAATCGATTCCAAGGGAGACAACCATATAGTCCGCATGTATCTGTTTCCCATCAACCGTGACGATTCGACTCTCTGGATCAATTGCTTCGATCTTCCCGATGACAACTTCAATACCTTTCTTCCCCAGTGACTTCAGAGAGTGAGTCACCTGGCTTGGCTTACGCTTTCCAGACATTACCCATAGGAAGGAGGCGGCAAAAGTGAAATCTTGGTCCCGATTTATTAATATCACTCGGTGCCGACGGTCTAAACGGCGTCGCAGTCTGTTGGCAGTTGCAACTCCTCCAATTCCGCCACCTAGTACCACAATGCTCTGGCTAGTTTGTTGGCTGTTATTAGCCATTAGAACACCAGTACCTTGTCTGCATTGAATGTAAGCTCAGTAAGTTCATCCATAGTGGACCGGGTTACACCTTCTATCAACTCAGAGTCACTAAGGCCACGGGCATCCATGCAGGTGCCACAAACCTTTGCCGATGCACCTTTGCGTATCAGGTGGTCGAGCATTCGTTCTATGTTGTAGTAGCCATTTGGAGTCTTCTGGCCTAATTTTGCCGCACTGGCTGAATCTCCCATCAAAAAAAGTGACATTTCAGCTTCATCGTGTTTAACAAGCAGATTTGTAGCGAGTCTAAGCCCGTTGTATACCCGTTCCGTGCCATATGGCGGGTCATTTAGTATCACCAGAAACTTCATTGTCTATTTCCCTTCGTAGTTGTTTTGTAAAACTATGAGCACTGTACTCATTTATCCTTTTCTAGGACACCCTTCCTTTTTAAGTACTCATCGGCCTCAATTTCTCCCCTTGCAAAGCGCTCAGCCAAAATCTGTTTAGGATCGCTGCTGTGTCCAACTTGATCGTGAAAACCGGGTCGAGAAGTAAAGGAACGAGCGAGCATCAGGACTGTAAAGACAATGACTGCCAGGAATGCAAACATGAAAATCATCATCGGGAGCCATATCTCCCAACTAAAGTGTCCGTATCCCCATCCCCACATCATGACTGGAACCTCGTTGATAGTAGGCTGACACTTTTTAGTTCAGAGCCATCTAAGTAATACTTTCGGACCTTCATTTAATTGATCCTCTCGCTTTTGGATTCTTTTTACGTGAGTGAAGGTGCTGTGGTTTATGAGTGGAAGGTCCAAACGCGAGGGGTATTCCATCAACACGCCAATCCGCAGGACCACCTTCGAGACGCTCAGCCTG
Organism: Acidimicrobiales bacterium; assembly: GCA_013044465.1. GTDB lineage: Bacteria > Actinomycetota > Acidimicrobiia > Acidimicrobiales > JABEUL01 > JABEUL01. The sequence goes on along the minus strand of JABEUL010000294.1, from coordinate 3,073 downwards.
AAGTCCCACAGCGCGAAAGATTGCCACTGCTTGTGCTGCCAGGACACAGTACCGACCGCGACAGTAAGCTACGACAGCGGTATCCGGGTCAAAGTCAGTAACCCGATCTGAAAGTTCATCAAGCGCTATATTGATAGCACCCGGTAGATGACCAGCTTCGAACTCAAGCTGTGGACGCACATCAACTACTACAACCTCACCAGCTCTGGATCTTTTTAGTAGCTCGTTAACATTAACCGGGTCAGCCCCATCTAATTCGCCGAAAAACGCTTCTGCCAGATGACGCACCTCACTAATCCGAGATTCGGCTAATGCACAAAGTGCCCTATAGCCTTCTATTACTGAATCGTCAGCTATACGGTAGAGGACATTTAAACCGTCTTTTCGAGTAGATAGCATTCCAGCATTTCTGAGAATCTGGAGATGTCTGGAGGTATTAGCAATGGCCATATTTGTAGATTGTGAGATCGATGCGACGCTGCGTTCGCCTTGAGAAAGAAGATCAATGATCTCAACTCGTTTAGGAGAAGCAAATGCATTTGCTGCACGAGCAAACTGCTCAAAGATTGAATTCTTGAACTCTCTGCCTTCCATTTAGATCCTCTTCTCTAGTATTCAATTGATTGCTTGAATACTATCACACTAAAGATCGATTGGTTTCACGGTGATCAGTGAACTTGACACGGCGTGGGCTGGGCCAAAGCAGTAATCGCGTATGGATCTTATACACAGTACTTCCCACTCGGATCACTCCAATTCACTGGATCACCTGTAGCATCTGCGGAGATAGACGCGAATTGGCGTGAATTTAAAGATGTTTCTTGTGGTTTAACTGGTGGTGTAGCTGGGATGATGTAGAAAGAATTAGCAGCTAAAAAAGAGTAATTGCAGGGAAATCACGGATAAGCGTTATTTGAAGATGTGCCGTTAGTTTCTTCTCGGATTTGGGCAGTTGCACTTAACCTATCTTGCCACAATCGCAGTAGTTGACGTGGTGTTTAAAAGGCTTTAGTCAACTGCCTTTTGGTTGGTGGCACCTGGATGAGTAGATGAGTGAACTTTGGCTAGTTTGTCTGGTGAGAGATGGGTGTAGATAGTGGTTGAATTTAGATCCCTATGTCCTAAGAACTCTTGGACTAACTTCATCCCACAACTCTCCTGACTCTGAGGGAGTCCTAAGCATGAGAATGCCATCTGGAATTTGCTTTGCACTAAAGTTAAACTTTTTCACTTTAAATTAAACGCTTTATTTAAAGTTCTTATGATTAGTATATAAATTATGAAAACAAGAAAATTAGGAACACTAGAAGTGTCAGAGATTGGGCTTGGCTGCATGGGGATGTCAGAGTTCTATGGTACTGAAAATGATGAGGAGTCAATTAAGACTATTCATAAAGCAATTGATTTAGGCTGCACCTTTCTTGATACAGCAGATATGTATGGACCATTTAAGAATGAAGTATTAGTTGGCAAAGCAATTGAGGGCAGGCGTGAGGAGGTAGTAATTGCAACTAAGTTCGGGAATGAGAGAAGAGAAGATGGAAGCTGGGTTGGTATAAATGGCAGACCAGAGTACGTAATTGCTGCATGCGAAGGTTCTTTAAAAAGACTAGGAATTGATTATATCGATCTATATTACCAGCACAGAGTGGACACTACTGTTCCAATAGAAGAAACTGTTGGGGCGATGGCATCGTTGGTAGAAGCTGGAAAAGTGAGGCATCTAGGACTATCTGAAGCTTCTGCAGAGACAATTCGAAAAGCAGATAGTGTGCACAAAATATCGGCGCTTCAAAGTGAGTACTCACTTTTTACAAGAGACGTTGAGAATGAAATAATGCCAGTACTTGTTGAGTTATCAATTGGTTTAGTAGCTTATAGCCCATTGGGAAGAGGAATGTTAACAGGTGGTATAAAAAGTCAAGCCGATATTTCTCAAGGTGATTCTAGAACTGTCAGATTTCCTAGATTTTCTCCTGAAAATCTTGAAAAAAATCTCTCCTTACTTCAACCAATTGAAGAACTAGCAAAGAAAAAGGGTTGCACGAGTGGCCAAATTGCAATTGCCTGGTTACTGGCTCAGACTGAACACATTGTTCCAATCCCAGGAACCAAGAAAGTGAAGTACCTAGAGGAAAATGTTAAGGCAACTGATATTTCTCTAACCAGTGACGAAGTAGAATCCCTGAGTAAAAGTGTTGAAACGCCTCTCGGAGATAGATATCAGGACATGTCAACAGTTAATAAGTAAAGTTAAATCCTAAAATTGGAATTAGAACTTTGGGCCTATAAAATTACTAGTGGGGGCGCCTTCTGCTTGACTTATCGGTTAAAGATTTAGGCGCCCAACCTGAATCTGCTTTATTGATATTTGTTCCTGGTGGCACGATTTCGTCAATCTTGTCTAAGAGCGATTCTTCTAGCGTGATACTTGCTGCACCTAACTGAGACTCTAAATGTTCAACTGTTCTTGGGCCGATTATTGCTGAGGTGATAGCAGGATGTTCAAGCACGAATGCAAGTGCCATGTCAATTAAACTTATGTCGGCTTCATCAGCGAGATCTTGAAGCTTAGACACGATCTCAACCTTAGTTTGATTCTCAGGGACTGATAGGTCGTAACGCTCGGGAATTCGCTTTGCCCTCATAGATTTGTTTTCTTTGCCAATCCCAAACTTTCCAGAAAGCCAACCCCCAGCTAGTGGACTCCAAGGCAGAACTCCCATATTGTATTTTAAGGTGGTGGGAAGAATATTCTTCTCGATTCCTCGAACTAGCATTGAATATGGTGGCTGTTCGGTCACGAATCTTTCGAAGTTTCTCTCTTTGGACCTCCACTGCGCTTCAACAATTTTTTGAGCTGGAAAAGTAGAACTTCCAAAGTATCTTATTTTCCCGGAATGTACTAGGTCACTAAGAGCACTCAACGTTTCATCAATGTCAGTATCTTCATCAGGCCTATGTATTTGGTACAAGTCAATATGGTCAACGTTAAGTCGCTTAAGACTTGCTTCGACTTCTGAAACTATCCAGAAGTCGAAGCAAGTCTTAAGCGACTTAACGTTGACCATAT
>JABEUL010000293.1 GCA_013044465.1 Acidimicrobiales bacterium | reverse complement strand
TTGGTTATAGAGATTGAATCTCTTTAAGAGTAAGAGTCCTGTTTGGTGGCACAGGATTTATCATCATACGGAAGAGACATTGGAATTGATGACGGAATAAATAAATTAATTGTTGAAGTTGCAAATAAAGTTGACTGGGTGAGGCTGCTATATCTTTATCCATCTTCACTAAATGACCGACTCATTGAGTCCATTATTGGTACTGGAATACCTTATTTTGATCTTTCGCTTCAGCACGTTTCAGCACCTTTGGTGAAAAGGATGCGTCGATACGGAAGCTACGAGATATTTTCTAAAAAGATTGAAAAGATTAGAAAACTTGAGCCCAATGCTGTTATGAGGTCATCATTTTTAATTGGCTATCCGGGAGAAACAGAAGCTGATCACGATGAACTTTTACGCTTCATTGAGGAAATGCAACTTGACTGGATTGGATTTTTTACCTTTAGCCCAGAAGATGGCACCTATGCCTTAAGTCTTGAAAACGCTGTGCCAGAATCACTTGCTAAAGAACGACTTGAAGAAGCATCTTTGCTTCAGGACTCTATTACGGCTAGGAAAAGAGAAGAAATCGTCGGTTCAACTATAGAAGTTCTTCTTGATTCGAGCTTAGCTGGCCGGTCATTTAGAGAGGCTCCAGAAATTGACGGAGTTGTAATGATTGACGGAGTTTCCGATTTTGGAATTGCCAGCGAAATGACCACGGATACAAGAACAGACATGCCAAATGCTGAGGGTCTTGTTAATGACTTGGTTGGAGAGTTTTTGCAAGTGGAGGTAGTCTCTAGTATCGGACCGGATCTTGAAGCCAAAGTGGTTTCTCTGAGGGATGAATATTGAGTTCAAATCAATCAAATTTTGGACCATCAGCAATTCTGACTCCCGCTAACCTTTTAACCTTAGCGAGAATTGCAGCCGCACCTGTTGTGGTTGTCTTATTCCTCCATCCAGGACCTTCTTGGTTTCTCGTTGGACTTTGGTTTGTTGTATCAGTATCGGACGGCATTGATGGTTGGGTGGCTCGCAAGATGGGTGCTACCAGGTCAGGGGCATTTTTAGATCCACTGGCCGATAAAGTTGCTGTACTTGCAGCTTTTGGGGTCTTGGTATATCAGGGCAGAATATCTTGGATTCCTGTGGCAATAGTTGCATTAAGAGAGATTGCAATGAGTTTTTATCGTTCATATGCTGCAAAGAAGGGAGTATCTATTCCGGCGAGAAAAACCGCAAAAGCGAAGACTTTTGTTCAAGACAGCGCAATAGGACTTGCCTGTTTGCCGGTTTTGGTGCACCATAATATTGTGATTGTCGTAGCTCTCTGGATTGCTGTTGGGCTTACGGTATTTACCGGAATTCAGTACCTAATTGATGGAAAAAAAGTAATGGATCTGTCGGTTAAATGAAGGTAGAAGTTATAACCATTGGAACCGAACTTCTACTTGGTCAAATTGTGGATACAAACGCTGCTTGGCTGGCTACCAAACTGGCTGAGAGTGGATTTGATTGTTATTTCCGCTCAACAGTAGGGGATAATCAGCTAAGAATTGTACAAGTAATAAGGGAGGCTTTGGCCAGGAACGATGCCGTAGTAATAACTGGAGGACTTGGTCCTACCCAGGACGATATTTCAAGGCAAGCAATAGCCGAGGTAATGAACGTTGAACTTGTCAGACACGACGACATTTTGGAGTTGATCAAAACAATGTTTGCTTCAAGAAAACGTGAAATGCCTGAATCCAATGCTCTCCAGGCTGATGTTCCTAAAGGTGCCACACCGATTGTGCAAAAACTAGGTACAGCACCAGGGCTGATTTGTCCCGTTGGGAACAGAGTAATTTATGCACTTCCCGGAGTTCCTCATGAGATGAAGGAAATGTTCGAAAGAGCAGTTATTCCTGATTTAAACGAGCGCAGCGGTGAGTCTCACGTTATAGTTAGTCGCAACCTGGCAACCTGGGGACTTTCTGAGTCAGCATTGGCTGACATGCTCCATACCCATATTGAAGAGTTGGACGCCAAAAGGGCAAGCGATCCTGGTGTGGCAACTTTGGCATACCAAGCAAGTGGGAAAGACGGAATAAAGATTCGTATTGCTACAAAAGGCCTTAAGAATAGTGATGATCCCATAAAGGCTTTAGAAGTTGAGGAAAACTTTCTAAAGTCACTGATAGGAGATCATATTTTTTCAACAGATGGTAATTCGATGGAACAGGTAGTGGCAAATCTCATCGATGGGAAAAAACTGACACTTTCAACGGCTGAGTCTCTAACTGGAGGGTTGCTTTCTTCCAGGCTTGTCAATGTTCAAGGAGCAAGCAGTTGGTATCGGGGCGGGATAGTAACGTATCAAAGTGAAGTCAAATTTGCACAATTGGGAGTTGAAAGAGGGCCTGTGATTTCTGCCAAAACCGCATTTGAGATGGCAAGGGGAGTGCGAGAGAAGTTCGGCTCAGACATTGGAGTTGGGATAACGGGGGTAGCAGGTCCGAGTGAACAAGAGGGAAATCCGGCTGGAACTGTGTGGATTTCAGTAGTTATAGGCAATGACCAGGCACAAGCAGATGTCCTAAATGTGGAAACTGAAAAAATTGCAGTATCGGTTCATCTCGCAGGTGGGAGGAACCAGATACGCGAGATGGCGGCTATGTCAGCATTGGATATGCTTCGTCGCAGGTTAATTTCTATTTAACCAGCCAGTGATGCCACTTTGAGTAGATCCACTTACTACAAGTTGCATGGGTGTAATTTGGGCTTGTTAAAACGTTGCATACTGGAAGTAGTGGAACCCTAGTTATTTGTTTTGGAGGTTTACTTGTCGCCTAGCTCCACCAGGAGTTTTGTGCATTTGCACACCCATACCGAGTTTTCAATGCTCGATGGCGCGGCGCGAATTTCCGACATTGTAAAAAAGGCTAAAGAAGACGGACAGCCGGCCATTGGAATAACTGATCATGGCAATATGTATGGTGTCCTGGATTTTTATAAAACTTGTGTTTCCAGCGGAATAAAGCCAATAATTGGAACCGAAGCCTATATGGCTCAAGAATCTCGATTCGACCGCCCGACTCGGCGAGGAAAACTAGACGATACTGGTGGAGAAGGTGAATCAGGAGAGAAACTTTACTACCATCTCACAGTATTAGCCGAGACAACCCAAGGCTATAGAAATCTGATGAAATTATCCTCAGATGCATTCTTGGAAGGTTATTACTACAAACCCCGGATTGATTTCGAGCTTTTAGAGAAATATCACGAGGGACTAATTGCAACTACAGGTTGTCTTGGCTCCTTGGTATTGCAAGCTCTCCTAAAAGGTGATGAAGCTAAAGCTCTCAAAATTGCGGGAAGGCTCCAAGATATTTTCGGAAAAGAATCTTTGTATGTCGAGTTGCAGGACCATGGCATCAAAGAGCAGCTTAGAACTAATCCAATGTTGGTAGAGCTCTCAAAAAAATTAGGAGCTCCGCTTCTGGCCACTAATGATAGCCACTACTGTTCAAGGGAGGACTCAGAAGCCCACGATGCCTTACTGTGCGTGCAAACCGGCTCAACCATAGACGATCCAAATAGATTCAAATTTTCAGGAACCGAGCACTATTTAAAGTCCGCCTTAGAGATGCGTTCATTATTTAGCGAACTGCCCCAAGCTTGTGACTCCTCGCTTGAAATCGCCGATCGAGCTAGTGTCAATATTGAACTTGGCAAGCCAAGCCTGCCGAGATTTCCTGTCCCCAAAGAGTTCCAAAGTGAAAATGCTGAACAGAGCGCTGCAACCTACCTTAGATTTTTAACTGAAAGTGGTGCAAAAGAGCGATATGGCTATCCTCTTGCGCCCGAGGTAAAAGAGAGAATCGAATATGAACTGCGGGTCATTTCGGACATGGGATTTGCGGCTTATTTCTTAGTGGTTTGGGATTTAATAAGATTTGCCAGGGAGAACAGGATCAGGGTAGGGCCAGGGAGAGGCTCAGCGGCTGGCTGTTGTGTGGCATATTGTTTAAAAATAGTTGATCTAGACCCAATCAAATATGACTTGCTGTTTGAAAGATTTCTTAATCCAGGACGCAAACAGATGCCTGATATTGACATGGATTTTGACGAACGTTATCGCTCCGATATGATCAAATATGCTGCCGAGAAATATGGCTCAGATCACGTTGCCCAAATCGTAACCTTTTCAACAATTAAAGCGAGAGCTGCAGTGAGAGATGCTGCGAGGGTACTTGGATTCCCATACGGCTTGGGAGACAAAGTAGCAAAGGCGATGCCACCGTTGGTGATGGGGCGAGATACACCTCTAAGTGCATGTTTGATAAAAACCGAAGGCTTTGAAGACGGTTTCAAAGCGGCTAATGATCTTAGAGAAATGTATGAACATGAAAGCGATGCGCGAAGGGTAATTGAAGTTGCAAGGGGCCTAGAGGGCTTAAGGCGTCAAGACGGTATTCATGCTGCAGCCGTTGTTATTACTGATGAACCCTTAGTGGAGTATCTTCCGATTCAGAGAAAGCCAGAAGCTGGCGGAGATCCAAGTGAAGCTCCAATTGTAACCCAGTATGAGATGCATGGGGTTGAAGACTTGGGTCTATTAAAAATGGACTTTTTGGGTTTAAGAAACCTTAGCGTCATAGAAAGAGCACTTGATCTGATTGAGTACTCAACTGGTGAAAGGCCAGATATTGACCGAATTGATTTAAAAGATGACGATACTTTGGCAATGCTTAGAAAAGGTGACTCAATCGGAGTGTTCCAATTAGAGGGCGGGCCAATGAGAGCGCTCATGCGTCAATTGGCTCCAACATCTTTTGACGATATTGCGGCTTTAGTTGCCCTTTATCGACCTGGTCCAATGGCTGCCAATATGCACAAAGACTATGCAGATCGAAAAAATGGCAGACAGGCTGTAACGTATCTTCATGAAGACTTAAGTGAGATTCTAAAAGATACATATGGTCTAATGATCTATCAAGAATCTGTCATGCGAGTAGCACAACATTTTGCAGGATACTCGCTTGAAGAAGCTGACAATTTGCGCAAGGCATGTGGCAAGAAAATTCGCTCACTAATTCAAGCAGAACGAGAAAAGTTCGTTAAGGGATGTGAAGATAGCGGATATGGCGCCAAGTTAGGCACTGAGTTATTCGATCAGATTGAGCCATTTGCAGATTATGCATTTAATAAAAGTCACTCATATGGATACGGCCTCATTGCATATCAAACTGCCTGGCTAAAGGCTCACTTTCCAGTCCAGTACTTTGCTGCACTTTTAACTTCAGTTAAAGGAGACAAGGATAAGTCGGCAATCTATCTTGGCGAATGCAGAAATCAGGGCATAAACGTAGCTGTTCCGGACATAAACGGATCATCATCAGATTTCACCCCCATTTTCCATGATGGTAAACGAGAAATCTTGTTTGGCCTCTCGGCAGTCAGAAACGTCGGTGAGGGACTTGTGGAAAAAATATCCACTGAGCGTGTCGCCCACGGTTTCTTTAAAGACTTTTTTGATTTTTGCTGGAGGGTAGATACTGGAGTATTGAACAAGCGAACAATTGAATCGCTTATCAAAGCTGGTGCTTTTGATTCTCTTGGGCATAAACGCCAAGGACTTTGTTTTGTCTATGAGGAGATTATCGATCGCATATTGGCTAAAAGGAAAGAGAGAGAACAAGGTGTAATCTCCCTTTTTGACGCTCATCTTGACTCAAATCCCCTCGATTCTTCGATGCCTTCATATGACAATGTGGGCATGAATGTCCCAAACCAGGAATTCGACAAACACTCCCTGCTTGCTTTTGAAAAAGAGATGCTGGGACTTTATGTCAGCGACCATCCTTTAATCGGTTTAGAAGAAGCACTAAGTCTCCACTGTGACTTAACGTTGCTTGAATTGCGGGAGACTTGCATTGATGAGCAAGGTGAAGTACGTAGGGACTCAGGCGAACTTGGAGAATGCAAAGTGGGTGGTGTAATTACCAATCTTTCCAGGAGGACCACCAAGCGCGGCGAAGTAATGGCATCTTTTGTACTTGAAGACTTAGAGACTGCAATAGAAGTTTTGGTATTTCCAAAAGTTATGGCCGAAGTTAGTTCCTATTTAGGCGATGATTATGTAGTTTGCGTTAAAGGAAGGGTGGACCTTAGGGATAATGAAGTAAAAATAGTGGCCAGGGAAGTGTCGTTGCCAGACCTTACGGAATTTGTAAATGGCCAGATCCCGCTCACCCTTAGGCTTCCAGTTGAAAAGATGACTGAGGAGAAAATTGCTACTCTTTACGATGTCCTATCCCAGTTCCCCGGAAAGACACCCGTGAGAATTCGGCTGGGGGAGAAACTTGTCGAATTGCCTGAGTCGAACTGGATAAATTCAAAAGGGGGTTTATTGGCTGAGCTCAGGCTTCAATTTGGGGACCAGGTGATAGAACCCAGGAAAAACATGAACTTAAATTATGCATAATTATGCATAATTAGTAAGTAATATCCATTTTATAGACATCGGTGGATAGTGGGTAGTGAATTTAGGTAAAATAGGGAAATGGCACTTTTAGTTGAGACGAAGGACGCCACCGCACTGAGTGACGGGGAGATCGCAGAGATGGCAGATTTGTCTGCTCATGGTCCTGCAGGTTTTGACGTTGGATATCTATCTAAGCAGCGTGACGAATGGGTACTTGTCACGAAGTGCTATGACGGAAACAAGTTGCGGGGTTGGTCATTTTTTACGTTGGAACGCATTGGAGGGACCCCGTGTCTCATAATCGGTGTAGCTAGCGTGGAATCAAATTCAAAGTCTGAGTTGATTCTCAAACACGTATTGGGAGATCAATACAGAAGGTCGGTATTAGCCTTCCCAGACGAAGATGTGTTAGTTGGTACCAGAATGATGGATTCGAAGGCATTTGCGGCTTTCCAAGGGTTAATAGATATAGTTCCACGGCCAACACACAAGCCAACAGGCGAGGAGAGAGCTTGGGGGAGAAGGTTGGCTAAACGTTTTGGTGGGGAACACAGAATTGACGATCGAATTTTTGTTTTGAAAGGTACTGGTGAAATTGACGGACTTCTTGATTTCACAGGTCCAAAAGTAGAAATTGAGGCAGAAGTAGCGGCTCAGTTTGACTGCTTAGACATTGATCGTAGAGATACTTTGGTTACTTTTGGGTGGGCCACTGCTGAAGACTTAGCGGCTGGCAAACTTGGCCGGTAATAGGCATTTCTAGAAGATAGTTCTTATGAAGAATGGGACAGCAGTTGTGCTGGGGGCTGGCGGATTAGTCGGTCTTGGCTATCACGTCGGGACTATCAGGGCGCTGGAAGAAGTTGGATTTGACTCAAGAGCAGCTGATCTCATAATTGGGACAAGTGCGGGAAGCATAATTGGCGCTTACCTGCGAAGAGGTGTTTCAATGGAAGACCTCTGGGTCTCTACCTTTGGGCCTGAAGGCGAAGGTATCCGGCTCTCCGCGTCTGAGCGGGAAATCTAGGGAATTTCCTAGCTGGAGAAGTAGACTTTTACTGAAGTTTACCCTGGACTTGTTGGAGGTTTTTAGTGGC
>JABEUL010000292.1 GCA_013044465.1 Acidimicrobiales bacterium | reverse complement strand
GATAAGAATCACAGAGGGTTTACGCACCAAAAATCCAAGAGTTAAGACACCAATTATGGCGTTCCAAAGTCTTTTCCAGTAGCTCCACTGATCCGGCACGGCCGAGAGCACCCGAACGTTTTGGCGTTCAAGATCCATCAGAGCCCGATTAATTGCCTTTCTAGTGTCATCGCCCGAAAATAGACCAATCCATCCTCCCTTGATGGAAACTTGGTACGTTCCTTGAAGTTTAGGGGCGGGGAAGTCCGACGACTGTGTTTCATTTTCTTCACGGCTACTCATGAGCTTAAGCCGATTTGGGAAGTCCCAGGTCGCTTCTCAAAGCATCAGAGTCTGCCTTTTCGGTTCCTTCGTCGCTCACTATGGTTTGCTCTAATGCCTGCAGCATTGAAAGACTTGCAGTAGCTGCCTGAGATGTGTCATAGGAAAGTTTATTGAGGTCGTGAATGACGGCCTTAGCATCGGCCTGAGCACTGGCAGGATAGGTTAAGGCCTGGAGTTGTGAGGCGACATTGGAGAAGTCGGAAGAAACTGCTTTGAAAGCTGCGCTCTGGTCTGAGATGGCTTTGTCCTTCTGGATCTGCGCATTTCCGTTGTTGATGATTATCAGAACCTGCGGTCCGACGTTGACGGCAGGAGCTTTAGATGTCGTGGAGCCTGAGGCGCCCGGGCTGGAAGAGGAGTATGTATTTTTTGATGCGGCAGGCCTACTCGAACAGGCTCTAAGGAAGATGCCGAGGAGAAGTGCGATGACGATTCGTTTCACAGGGTGAGACTAGCTTATGATTTCCTGAGAGTCAAGTGACTTGGCTGGTAAGCAGTTTTTATTACTTTTTTAGCCGTTCTCCCAACGCCAACCATTGTTGTAAAAGCACGTAATCGGACCGTAGGCTCCTTGAACTGAAATATTATGATCGGTGAAGTTGATTTGATTTTGTCACTCTCAATGGCCATTTCTGCAAGGGCTCTTTGGCCCTTCCTTTTACTGACTTCAATGCTTCAATATTTCCATCAACGTTTGCCGGTGCCGGGCCAGTCGGCAAGTTCCCACCCAGATCTGCCACACACTCCTGTATAATTTTTCGGCTCATTGGAGAAAACCAATTCCTTCAGTCGTATTTTCCAAGTGTCTTCCAACTTCTTTAATTAAAAAAGTTTATTTGGATCAACCGCACGCTGCCTTCCGTTTAAGCTCTGAATAACTTGGCTACATAGACCTCACCGAAGATGAACTCTCTCTCCAAATGTGACACTTCTCCATATTCAATAATTACAAAATTACGCCAAACCAGTTTTTCGTTATCTTCTCTGAAAAACCAGATCACTTCCTCCAGTTTTCCAAAAATTCACCTTTTTTCTTACACAATTGGCATTCGAGGCCAAACTAGGAATTATTGCAGCAAAGTTGAGTGCCATAGACTCAACTTTCATAGGTTGTACCTCCCGTTCCTATTAAGTAGAAGGGCTAACTTTTCTGCAGCTCTTTAGGAAGGAATTTTTAGGTGATCTCGATCAGAAGAGTAAGTCTTGGAGGAGGATATCGCTACCTCATGGATTCGGTGGCAGTAGGAGATGGAGCTCCAGAGCGAACCAATAACCTTGCCCGTTATTACACAGAATCAGGTACTCCTCCTGGCATCTTTCTAGGTGGCGGACTAGCCGATATTGATGGTGGAAAAGGAGTTGAAATAGGTTCCCAAGTGAGCGAGGAGCACTTGAAAAGAATGCTCGCTGATTGTACTGATCCAATCTCAGGGAGTCCCATTGGAAGCATTCCTAGAGCACCGGCAGGAGGTGTCCCAGTAGCTGGATTTGACCTAACTTTTTCGCCTTCTAAGTCAGTATCCGTAGCTTGGGCACTAGCTGATGAGGGCACCAAAGCTCTGATTTATGAGTGTCATAGAAGGGCAATTGACTTCGTCCTCGCCTACGGTGAAAAGCATGTCTTTCACTCTCGTTCTGGGTCAAATGGGATAATCGAAGAAGATGTAACGGGTGTCATTGCAGCATCCTTTACCCACTTTACGAGCAGATCTGACGACCCACAGTTACACGACCACGTAGTTATTTGGAATCGAGCTAGATCAAAAAGTGATGGAAATTGGAGAACTTTAGATAGCAGGGCAATTTTTAGAGCAACGACCACCCTCTCTGAACTGCATCAGGGAGTGCTGTCAGATTACTTAACCGAAGCACTTGGTGTTGGCTGGGAATCTAGAAAAAGAAGACATTCGCCAAGGCCACGATACGAGATTTTAGGAGTATCTGAGGCTTTAATGGACGAGTTTTCTAACCGTGCTGCTCAGATTTCCGCCCATAAAAATGAACTAATAGACCAGTTTGTGAGAGCTCATGGCAGGCAACCTACAGTGGTTGAAGAAATACATCTAAGACAAGTCTCAACTCTTGCGACCCGTGAAACTAAAAGTCATCTTTCACTATCAGTTTTAGCTGCTAAATGGTCAATCAGAGCTGAGAAACACATTGATGGATCGCAATATGCGTGGCTTACAAATCTGAGGAACCGCAATGACCTTCCACTACTTAGAGCAGATGACTTGGCTTCAGAGATTCTCAACGATGCAGCTAGATCAGTTGTTGAATCGGTCTCACAATACCATTCAACATTTACAAGAATGAACCTTCTAGCTGAAGCCCACAGAGTCCTACATGGTGTCAGATTTGTCGATCCAGAGCACCGAGTAGCAGTAGCTGAAACAATTTGTGATTTAGCTGCATCAAACTCACTTTGTCTGAACGGAGCGCAGCTTCACCACATACCAGAACGCTACTTAAATCTGAATAGCTCATCTCGGTTCATCTCATCGACTTGTGCCAGGTACACCACAGAAGCGCTCTTAGATGCTGAGACTCGACTTCTTGAAAGCGGAAGAGATAACTCAGGACCATCCGTAAAGATTTCAAATTTGGTTGAGTTAACAGAGCGCAATTTGGATGGTAAAAACTACCGCTTAAGTTTTGACCAGGCACTTGCAGTTGAAAATATTGCCGCTTCCAATAGGGTGGTAGACGTATTAGTAGGACCTGCTGGAACTGGAAAATCTACGACTATGGCGGGACTTTTAGCTGTGTGGGAAAAAGAATACGGCAAAGGTTCTGTGATTGGATTAGCTCCCTCCTCTGCGGCTGCAGAAGTATTGGCCACAGAGCTTGGAATAGAAACTGAAAACACGGCAAAATGGCTAGCCGAATGGCGTAAAGTGCCATCACTTTTCTCTAAGCGTGAAAAGATAATCGCTAGCATCCAGCGTCAGAGTTATCCGAAGTCATCTGGAGCAAAGAAGCTTTCTAGTCAGCTAAGAGATGTCGACAAACAAATCAGCGAGAGACTTTTAAAACTAGGTCAATTGATAATTGTTGATGAGGCATCGTTAGCCGGAACCTTTGCACTTGATGAATTAGTGTCCGCCGCCAAGAAGGTTCACGCCAAAGTCTTATTGGTGGGCGATTGGGCTCAGCTTTCACCAGTTGAAGCAGGAGGAGCTTTCTCATTACTCGTAAAGGATAGAGGCGATTTGGTACCTGAATTAAATGATATTCGCAGATTTGAGTCAAGCTGGGAAAAGACTGCTAGTACACAGCTAAGAATCGGGGATGTGAGTTCAATTGAAGCATACGACCTCCATGGAAGAATTGCTGAGGGTACTCGTGAAGAACTCCTAGACGCAATATATCAAGCCTGGAAAACTGATAGGGATTCTGGCAAAACAAGCCTTATGATTGCTGGAGATGCATTAACTGTTAGCGAGCTCAATCGACGTGCAAGAGCTGACCAGGTCAGCGGTGGACGAGTGAGTGAGGAGGGTCTAAAACTAGGTAATGGCAACATAGCAGGAGTTGGAGATGAGGTCGTAACTAGACAAAACAATCGCCTGTTAAATGCCGGCAAAAGCTATGTCAAAAATGGTGACAGATGGAAGGTAACTGCAGTTAATGATGACGGGTCAATGGCAGTTCAGGGAAAAGGTATTGAAGTGGTACTTCCTCGAGATTATGTTAAAGAATCCGTCGAATTAGATTACGCTTCCACTGCTCACCGTGCTCAAGGAAGAACAGTCGACACCTCGCACTCTTTGGTCTCACCCACCACCACCAGAGAGGTTCTTTATGTAGCTGCCACAAGAGGAAAACAATCAAATAATATTTATGTCGACACTAGTTTTGATCCAGATCCTGCCACCAGTCATAGCGGAATGACTCCAGCGCAGAATTACCGTGAAGTACTAACACAGGTTCTAAGAAATGAGGGAAGGGATGTCTCTGCAACTGAGACAATTGCAAGTTATCAGGTGGAATACGAGAGCCTAAAAGCGCTGTTGTCGGAGTATCTGACGTTAGCAAGTGTCGCCCAGGCAGAAAGGTTCAATGTGGTTCTTGAAACACTAAATTTGAGAAGTGATCAGTTGGATGAGATTCGCGAGAGCGAAGCATTCGGAGCACTTTTGTCCGCAATTCGTGAAGCAGAAGCCTATGGATTCGAGCTCGATTCTGACTTGCCCAAGTTGGTAAATTCTAGGCCAATAGATAGTGCAGAGAATCTGGCAGCATTGTTACATGGACGAGTAGATAATTGGGTTGATACCGTTGGAAGCAGTCGAAAAAAACAACCACGTTTCATCGTAGGACTTATACCGAGGGCACTAAATATCATAGATCCTGACATGAAACAGGCTCTGGCTGAACGTGAGCGGGCTATAGAGATCTGTGCGATTGAGCTAGCTGAAAAGGCAATTAACGATAATGAAAAATGGGTATCTGAACTTGGTCTGCCAGCTAATTTTCAGTCTGTCAAGGAGGTCTGGATGGCTACGATCTCAACAATCGCAGCCTATAGAGACTACTGGAATCTCGGAGATCACCCTAGCCCCATTGGAAGTGAGGAAGGAGCAAGGACACTTGTCCAAGCCAGCCAAAGAGTTCAGGTAAAGATGAGTATCGATTTGTTAAAGGCGCTACCCAGAAACGACTCGCCCGAAACCGTGTCATTTGTTGCGAGTTTGGAGAGGACCCCCGATTTGTAGCGAGAAAACCGAAGGGAGTTAGCCTATCGGCGATTGAGGGGAGTAAATATCTGAAGAACGAAATATCAGAGCTATATTTTATTGAAATGAATGCATCTAGAAAAGAAGGAAATACAAATACTCTGCCATCCAGCTGTGCTTCCTATGACCTGGCAAAGTTAGGCACACCAAAATCTTCACTACAGTTAATATCTCTCCAGATGGTTGCCGTAGCGCGATGACTATCTAGACTGGGCTGCCACTTACCTATTGGCCATGGCGAGCTGAAAGTTGGACGAAGCGAACTAAGCCGTGAGAGGTTTATAATTGTTGGGAAACGATAGTACAGCTAACTTCAAGTTTGAAGTGATATTCTAGGAGGAGAAGTATGAGGAAAGTCCACGCAGATTCTTACACCTGGAAAATCATTGGTTAGCTGGAAGAGCCAGTTAATCAACTGGCTTAGAAGGAAATTTATTAATGCTTCTCAAGAAGACGTGAATAACCTATTCAAGCGGTTCAATTTAGTTAGGCAAACTGCCTTTGGATTCTTTAATTTCACGAGCTTGACGATAGCATCGTTACTTTTGTCATACGACCATTTAGACTGTTTACCTATCAATGACCGGTGCCAATTCGCTAAACGTCAGCAGAATAAGGTCAAACTGATCAGCCAAAATTGGAGGGCTGTTATTATGTTGGGGATGCGAATTGTTACTTAGCACTTATTCGTACCCATTTCGCCCTAATGAACCAAAAAAGGAAATCACTTGCAGTCATGGACTACGCAAACAGACAACCGTCCTAGGAAACGAGTTGGAGTGTTGAAGGCTAACGACTTGCATGGAAACATGAGTGCTAGCGACCTTATTAGGGCGGTGGATGAGCGTCGGCGAGTCATTTCGAACCGGCTTGACGCTACGGAGAGGGCATTACTAGGCCAGTTCTTCACTCCTTCCCCAGTTGCTCAGTTCATTGCCTCGCTGCCAACACTTCCACCGTCCGGACGAGTCCGCATTCTTGATCCGGGAGCTGGAATCGGCTCACTCACTGCTGCTCTGGTTTGCCGGATAATATCCGAGCGGCCCGACCTTGAAGTTGCCATCACAGCCTTTGAGATTGACGAGTCATTACGGCCCGAGCTGGAGATGACACTCAACGGATGTTATCAGTTAGCGAAGATTGCAGGTTGCCGGTTATCCGTTCGCTTAATCGGCGAAGACTTCCTCGAATGGACGGCAACTGTCGTGTCTAGTTATACCTACTCGCTCCCAAAGGAGCAGTTCGATATCGTAATCTTGAATCCTCCGTACCGCAAGGTGAGCGTGACTGCGAGTGAACGATTGGCACTTCGGCAAATCAACGTCGAGATCACGAACCTTTACGTCGCATTCCTCGCAATGTCCGTTGCACTGCTGGACGAAGCTGGACAACTTGCCGCCATTACTCCTCGCAGCTTTACAAACGGACCGTACTTCCGTTCATTCCGGCGGTACTTCTTCGACAATATGCGCTTCGACCATCTTCACTTGTATGAGTCCCGGTCGAAGACTTTCGCGGAAGACGCCGTTCTCCAGGAGAATGTCATCTTCGGAGCACATCGTCGTCGTAATGATGTTGACTCCCACGTGACCATTTCCACTAGCAAGAGTCCGAGCGAAATTACAAATATAAGAAAGGTGCTCCATTCAGATATAGTAAGTCCCGATGATCCAGAACAATTCGTGCATATCACGACTGATGAAGCTGACGCTGAGCTTGGTCGGTTGCTTGTGACCCTTCCGACAAGGTTGTCAAACCTTGGCTTCGAAGTATCGACTGGACGGGTCGTCGACTTTCGAGCCAAAGAACATCTCCGTTATCAGTCGCAGCCTGGGACCATTTCTTTGATTTATCCTGGTCACCTTCGAGACGGTGGCATCGCTTGGCCTGGCAACCTCCGAAAGAAGCCGAGTTGGATAATGGATTGTAAGGCTACTGCTTCTCTATTTCTACCTACCGAAACCTACGTCGTCGTAAAGCGATTTACGGCGAAGGAGGAGCGACGTCGAGTCGTAGCCTCAGTCTTTGACCCCTCCGACATTCCCTCAAAATTAGTGGCTTTCGAAAACCACCTTAACGTGTTTCACGTCAAAGGCCATGGGCTGTCACCTGATATTGCACGGGGACTTGCTGCTTGGCTCAACTCGACCGTCATCGATCGATACTTGCGTTGCTTTAACGGGCACACTCAGATTAATGCGACTGACCTCCGTCGTCTTCCGTTTCCGGCCTCCAAAGAGCTTCAATGTCTTGGAGCGACTCTTGGAGCGGCTAAATGTGCTGATCAGGACAAGATCGATGGGCTTGTCACGATGCACGTG
>JABEUL010000291.1 GCA_013044465.1 Acidimicrobiales bacterium | reverse complement strand
TTCAAAACAGAGAAATGCTATTCTAAGTACTTCTGTTTCTGTGGTTATCCCATTTAGGGATCAAGCGCCGCTTTTGCACAGTTGCCTAGAAACTCTTATGCAACATACAGGTTTACGAAACGTTGAATACCTATTGGTTAATAACGGCTCTGTTGAAACTGAGACTATTGCTCTAATGCGTCGCCTTAAAGAGAAAAAGGGCGTGCGCATTATCGACGACCCGAGGCTTTTCAACTGGTCACAACTCAATAATCTAGCTGCCTCAAAGAGCGACTCTGAAGTGCTCGTATTTGTGAACAATGATATTGAGTGCCAGCGAGATGAATGGTTGGAACCTCTTGTAATTCAAGCCAGAAGACCTGGTGTGGGAGCGGTAGGTGCTCGACTCTTATATCCTGACAACCGAGTGCAGCATGGTGGAATAGTGCTCGTACTAAACAGTTTTGCCGACCATGCATTTCGCGATCTCCCAGGTGAGGAACCTGGCTACTTTGGATTAGCCAAAACGCTTCGCAATGTAAGTGCTGTAACAGGGGCAGTATTAGCTACATCTAGAACATGTTTTACCAGTGTAGGAGGATTTGACGAGTCATTTGCAGTGGCCTTTAATGACATTGACTACTGCCTGAGGCTCCAGTCAAAAGGCTGGAGAATCGTATATGAGCCTTCAAGTGAGTTAGTTCACCATGAGTCTCGGAGTCGAGGAAGCAGCGATGACACAAAAGAGGCCGAATTGTTTTCCAACCGATGGGGTGATCTTTTGAAAAGAAGAGACCCATACTTCCACCCAGCACTGAGCTTACATAACGCATGGTATGCCCTAGATTTCCAAAAGGAGTTTGTAAATGTCTTTAGATCCAATTGAATCAAAGCTCATAGTCAAGAAACTAAGCGAATCCAAGAGTGAGCTTAGCTTCTCTTTTGAAAACCAAGCTGTCTATGAAAAAGAACTTATTAATGGCCCTGCAATATTGGAAACACCATTAGAAGTCATAGCAGTACCAGGAGCATCTCAGGTCCTATCTCGACTCAAATCAGCTAGCGGCCTCAAACACACTCTAAAGACGGCGGTAAGGAGATTGGCTGTTGCCACCCTTGCGGTTTTATCAGGTTGGCTAGATGATGAAAGAGTGCTGACGCGATCACTTGTGGAATCACAAAAATTGATGGCAGAGCGAATTGACGAACTGCAGCAACAGATCACGGTCATGAATCGATCCCATTCCGATCTCTTAAAGGTTGCAAGTGACCTTGAACTTTACATGCAGTCGAAAAGAGAAAGCGGCACGACTCCTAAAAAGAAGCAAAATACTTCTACATGAATTTCTCGAATTTTGCAGTCATAGTAGAGAATTGGCAGCATTTCGGTGTTGACGAAGATAGCGATACAATTCGCAACCTTTGTGGCGCCATTGCATGCAACTACGATGTTCATATTCTCTCAACTAATACTAAATTCGGCACAAATGAGTCCTCTGAAAGCGACCATGCATTTATGGATGGCGTTTTTACCATTCATCCAATTCACGGGAAAAATCGTCCATCTTGGCTTAAGAGGGAAGTGTTGCTGAGTCAACTAAGTAACGCAGCATCACAACATGACTTAGACATTCAGTCGCTAAATGTCTATGAAGCCTTTAAGCACAGGGCTGACCTTTGTGCCACATTTAGTCCCGAGTCGATTCAAAGTGTCCTGGATAAAATCGGGGCGAGCCGGATTTTAGTTATTGGCGGCCACAATTATCCAGTAATCGAGAGTATTCGAAAACGCAATTCTAGAGATTTGATCTATCTGGTTCCACAGTATTCGTCTTTGATAAAGAAGGCCGGGCTGGAAAATTCCTCACTATGTGTGGACTCGATTTTATTAAGCGATTACGTTATTGTACTCTCCGACGAAGAAAAGGAGTGGGTAGAGAATATTTTGGCAGCATCAGAGAACACAGATAGGCCAAAAGTAGTTTCTCTGATCTGTCCAGTTAGTTTCAATCCAATTGCGGCATCAGCTAAACCTCTTAGATTGCCGGCAGCCAACTATATACTCATATTTAGTGACCAAAGTTTAGATGATCCAATTTCACCTCACTTATTAGCAGGTGGGATCTCTCTTTTGGGAAATGGATTGCCATCGGTGGTGGTATCTGGAAACTCTGTAATTAACTATTCGGGAAAAACAACTTGGCCCGGAGATGAGATTACTTCAAGTGTGGCGAGATGGCGCTTGATTTCCCATGCCTCACTCGTCGTTGATCTCCAGAAGTACTCCTGGACTGGTCGAGCAACTATGGAGGCAATGAAGGCCTCTAAAGCCGTAGTTGGACTAAGCCCAAGTGTTCAGGCTTCAATAATTAATCAAGCGAATGGGGGGCTTTGGGGCCAGAATTTAGAAGAAATTGTCAAGGCATGTCAATTTATAATCTCAGATTCAAAAAAGGCTCACATCTTTGGACAACAAGGCGCAAATTGGGTAGAGAAACTACCTGACCTTACGGACGAGGCAGGTCTTTTGTCAAGTCTTGTTAAAATAACTTTACCTTAGTAATAACAGCCACATGAATAAGTCAAGCAATACTACTCTTCCTCAAATAACGCCTAGTTTAATAACGCTTTTAGCTATATCAACCGGTATCGTCGTGGCCAATTTGTATTATCTTCAGCCTCTTTTGCACAACCTGGCACTTGACTTGCACGTAGGACCAGCCGAAGCCACAAGTGCTGTCACAGCCATCCAAGTGGGTTATGCGTGCGGCCTCTTATTCGTAGTTCCACTGGGAGATTTTATTTCCAGAAAAAAGCTCGCCGCGATCGTACTGGGCTTAGCCACCTTTGCTCTTTTATTAAGTGCAGTAGCTCAATCTTTTGTTCTTTTTGAAATTGCAAGCGTGCTAGTTGGATTAACTTCTGTTGTCACTCACATTTTACTCCCGCTAGCAGCAGATATGGCGCCAAGTGAGAGCCGTGGGAAAGTGGTCGCCAAGGTAATGTCTGGACTTTTAACCGGCATTTTGAGTGCTCGAGTTTTTTCTGGAATGGTAGCTCAGTTTTTTGGGTGGCGCACCGTTTATTTCTTAGCTGCCGCGATGATGTTTTTACTGGGTTTAGTGCTTTATGTGGTGCTTCCCGTTGATCAGGAAAGAACTAGGTCTTCTTATATAAAATTGCTTAAATCCACTTGGGACATTTGGATGGATGAAAAGGTACTGCGTAATCGCGCTTGGCTTGGGGCTATGACCTTTGGAGGATTTAGTATTTTATGGTCCACAATTGCATTTCTTTTGTCTTCCAAACCTTATGGATATAGCGATCTGGTGATAGGTGCATTTAGCCTGGTGGGACTTGTTGGAATTGTTGCAGCAAATTTTGCGGGGCGACTGGTAGATGCGGGAAAATCATATCTCATGACGTCTTTGTGCTCATTTTTGCTGCTTCTTTCTTTTGTTGTGCTCATTTTTGCCAGACACAGCCTTTTCGCTCTAATTGTTGGAATTATTGTGCTAGATGCTGCGGTACAGGGAATGCAAATAACAAATCAAGGTATAATCTTTCAATTAAGACCAGAAGCCAGAAGCAGAATTAATTCGGCATATATGGTCTGTTATTTTATCGGCGCTTCCTTGGGGTCATTTTTAGCAGGAGTAGCTTACGGCTCATTTGGCTGGACTGGCACTTGCGAGTTAGGTATTATTACAGGTTCTCTAGCCATAGCTGGAGCGATCTATTCTAAATCCTCACTTAAATCATCTACTCGGATAAGTGGCGAATCTCACCCATCCGCTGCAATTTAGCTGCAGCTAGCATTTCAACAGTTTCATCTTCAACCGCAGTTAACCATACCCCTATAGCGCTTAGCCCATCTTCAGTCTCGATCTGGCGAACCACT
This sequence comes from Acidimicrobiales bacterium, assembly GCA_013044465.1. Taxonomy (GTDB): domain Bacteria; phylum Actinomycetota; class Acidimicrobiia; order Acidimicrobiales; family JABEUL01; genus JABEUL01. The sequence goes on along the minus strand of JABEUL010000291.1, from coordinate 6,638 downwards.
CGGCCCTCTATAGGCAAAGATCTCGATGTCATCTCTACCCAACCTGAAAAAGTATCTCCCGGAGACACTTCATAACCTGAGGGGGGCAAAATCAAGGCACCAGTTAGGGACATATCTTTAACCCGTCCGAGGTCCTCTCCAATTCGAACCGGAACATCTAGCTTGAATCTTTCGGCACCTCTTTTGTTGATGTCAAGATGTTCAAATGAGTAGCTAAGCAGGGATTTACCGTCTCTCTTAAAATCTCCTACAGCTTGCATGACGACTTGGAAAGCTGAAGCGGCGGCTGCATCCCAAGTTAGTGAAGCTCCGTGTCTAAGGGCACCAATAGCAAGTTCCTGGCGAAGCTTGGGATCTTTTAAAACAGTCTCTAGAGCCATGGTCAGCTCATCTTGACTACTTGCAAGCAAACCAGTTACACCATGAACCACAGCATCTTCGTGACCTGCGATGCGTGTGGCAACTGCAGGAGTTCCGCATGCTGCTGCTTCACTAAGCGTCATTCCCCAACCCTCACGTTCACTAGCCGAAGCCACTACCCATGCTTTTCTATATAGGTCCACTACCTCATCATCAGAAATTCTTCCTGCAAGAGTACACCACTCTTTAGCCTTATATTTTGCAATACATGTCTCAAGAAAACTTCTGTACTCACCTTCCCCACCGATTACAAGTTGCACAGGACCGATACGCTGCCTAATCTCATGAACCGATTTAATTAACCAATCAAATCTCTTAATAGGCACTAACCTTCCAAGTGCAACTACCAGTGGCACCGGAGATTTCTCGCCACCTGGTCTGAACCTTGGATCTACTCCTGGATAAACTACATTTACATGATCTTCGGGCCAACCAAGTATTCGGATAACCTCTTCGGCAGAACTTTGGGATGGCGTAATAACTCGAGTTCCACGGTAGAACTTGGGAGCAATATGACGTTCCATATAGGCACCTGCGGGAGCCAATACGCCTGGAAGAACACTCCGCCAAAGTGCTTCTGCGTGTATGTGGTGAAGTATTGTTACCCTGGGTCCACGTGACCATAAGGGAGTCAAAAAGGGCATCCCGTTCCAAATCTCAACTAAAGCGTCCCACTTACCACTTCTTCCGACCATGCCACTAAGTGCGGTCCTTGGAAACGTTAAATACCTACCGGATTTTCTCACAACCTTATAGCCGCCGCGCTCAATTACAGAAGGTGCTCCAATAACTCCACCAGTTCTAAGGGAAACATCTAATCCTGCACTTGCCCATCGCTTGGCTATCTCGTGGGCATGGAGTTCTGAACCCCCGGCTCTTGGATCGTCAAGATCTCGCCACGCAACAATATGTATTTTTCTAATACCACTAGCTAAAACCAAGTCCGTTAAGGTGTGCGCCCGCTTTTTTGAAACTGATTCAACATCTCCTTTTGGAAATGACTTGAAATCATTAAGCGAATTTCTCTCCAACTCAAACCCAACGCTTTCACTCACAGAAACAACGATACTGCCACGGGAGTAAATTGTAAAGCGAAATCTTATAGAAAATTACCTTTTTTTTTCTAACTGCTCAGCTCCAAGATTGCTTAAACTCTTCCATATAACTGTGTTCATGTAATACTCTGTCTGCCTTTGCCGACATCATGCAGGAAGTTTGCTAATTGACTTCATAATCATTGAAAGTTTGTGGAAATTAAGTTGTCCTCTTATTGCACCATGAAAATAATGTTGAATAGACCATGAAAAAATAATTAACCCGCAGACGAAATATCTTTTTGAGGTGATAAATTTTGCACCATCACTCTCTCGAATTTAGCGCTATAAATCCGCAATCCTAGTTAATTTGCCACTACAACAGTCAATAATTCTTCTAGAAAGAACGATGTCCTTATTCACATATGGTGAATTCTTGACATCTGGTTACACGTAGGTTAGCATCACTTGATCTCTGAGGAAAAAGGTATATAAATGATATTAAAATCTCGAAAGGTGGTATTTCTCTCCTTAATGATTCTTTCCTTAGTGGTTACGGGTTGCACTGCTTCGAACTCTTCCACCTCATCAGTTCCCACCGAACCACCTCCTCCTAGTGTGGCCCGTCCTTTTGGGCTTCTAAGCTGCCTACCTCAATCAAATAACGGCTTTACCTACAGATTCTGTCAAGGTGGCATGACTTCATCACATGATCTGAGAGTAAAAAGTTTCGATGGAGTGCCACTTGATGCAGATGTAACTTTACCAGCAACTGGGAAAGGACCATATCCACTGGTCGTGCTTCTGCACGGATGGGGATTGACAAAAACAATGTTTGAGACCACCGCACCCAATGCACTGTTTGGAACTCCTGGGCTCAACAATATTGCTCTAGCTTCCAAGGGTTTTGCTGTACTTACATATACAGCTCGTGGATTTGGTGAGAGTTGTGGAACGCCTAGTTCGAGAACGGCGGGATGCGCCAAAGGCTGGACTCATATTGCAGACCAGCGATATGAGATCAGAGACACCCAGTATTTAGCTGGACTTTTGGTAGATGAAGGTTTGGTCTTACCCAAAATTGCAGTCGCAGGTGTCTCATACGGTGCGGGTCAGTCAATGGAGCTCGCAATGTTGAAGAACCGAGTTCGTCTGGAAAATGGGAAACTTGAGACGTGGACCTCTCCACACGGCGTTCAGATGTCTATTGGAGCGGCCTTTGCTATTTGGGGTTGGGACGACCTCACTAACTCCCTGGCTCCAAATGGAGCATATATTGACAGCAAGAATACAAGTAATTCGGGATTTTATCCACAGAGTGCAGGAAGCGGAGCCGACTTTGGGATCCCAAAAAATAGCTACATACAACTTCTTTTTACTGCGGCGTCTCTCGGTTACGAAGCCCCAGTTGGAGTTGATCCAACAGCAGATATAGTTTCATGGCAAAAAGCATCCTTAGAAGATTTACCTGGAAATCCAGCAACCGTGGCACTAGCAAATGAATTTAGAAACTATAAGTCTCCCTATGGCATTCCCCCACTTGCAAGTGGACCATCCCCGATCCTGATAGCAAATGGCTTCACCGATGCGCTTTTCCCAGCATCAGAGGCCCTCGAATTTAAAGCGCAGGCCGACAAGGCTGATCCAAATGCACCAGTTTCTCTATTTTTTGGAGATATTGGTCATCCCTGGTCAGATAACAATTCCTACTCGTCAAATGCCTCCGGGCAAGAAGGGGTAAATTTCCTCTCGCAGGTAATGCAATCTGGGAAAACTCCAACTCCCACAGTTATTACCCAATCCGTAGTGTGCCCTTCGACTACTAAACCTAACTCAATTTTAAGTGCAGCCAACTTCAGTGATCTTGAAAATGGTCAAATAGTTGCAAGCTCGCAAAACATGTCAGGTGCTTTTTCCTATGGTTCCAAACTAAGTCAAACCACGGCTTTTTTGGCTGGAGTCTCGGGACCTTCAACTGGAACCATCTCTCCAACAGGTGATCCGGCTCTTTCTTTGAAACTAAACGACTTAGGATTTTTAGGAAACGCTACAAACTTCTGTAATCCCCTGCCGAACATTACAGTGGCACCCAGTGGCACAATTCTGGATAATCTGAGCTATTCAACCTCAAATTCAACCCTGTTATTAGGATCCCCAGTAGTGAGTCTGAAATTGTCGCAACTAAGTTCATATGCAGAAGCAATTGCTATGGTTTGGGATGTGTCACCATCAGGCACACGCCAGCTAATTACAGACGGGGTAGAGCTTTTGCATCCAGGTGTAAGCCAAGCAACTTTTGCACTATTTCCAACCTCTTATACACTAGCCCCGCAAGATAAAATTGAGCTATCTCTCATGGGTTCGGACTACCCATCATTTAGATCTTCAATAACTACTGGCAACTATGATGTAACAGGAATTGCAATTACTATTCCTACACATTGATTCCAATCTATGTGGAAATGAAGATCCCCATTCCATCTAATAGGTCAGCTTCTGATACAAGACAAGTTTCAATACCAAGCGAAGTCATCGTAGATAATAGTTCAATAGTGCCCGCCACAATAACCTCAGCTCGCCCTGCTTCCATTCCTGTGAACTTTTCACGCTCCTTTAAATTGAGCACTTTCATCTGGTCAAATAGTCTTTGGACCTGGTCTCTAGTGATTTCGAAATGATGCACCGATCTTGCAAGATCAACGGCTTTCCAATGAGAAAGGTGAGCAAGTGAAACAGGAGTTCCTCCAACTCCTATCACTCGCTTTGGGAGATTCCCCCTGTTAGATAGCCTTGTGGAAATCACATCGGTAAGTTCCCGCACGTATTTGAGTGCTAAGTCCAACTGGACTTTGGTCGGTGGATCTGATTCTAAAAACCTCTCCATTATCCTTACTACCCCAATATTGACCGATCCGCCAACCAAAGACTCAATATCACGATTAACTCCCATTACAAATTCAGTGGACCCTCCTCCAATGTCAACCACAATCTCATTTGATTGGCTTTCCAAACAATGCGTCGCCCCTAAGAATGTAAGTCTGGCTTCAAGTTCGCCCGATAAAACATTGACATTGGAATGAATAGTATTGCCTAATTCACTTAATAATATGTAGGCGTTTGCCGAATCTCTCACCGCTGATGTAGCCCCAACAACCCATCTTTCAACCCCCAATTTCTCACCCAGTAACTTATAGTTTCTTACAGCCTGAAGTGTCCGATCCATAGCATTTTCATTCAACACTAAATTGCTATCGACTCCTTCACCAAGTTTTGTCACTTGACTTTTTCTCAAAAGTGGGACAAAACTGCTGTCTCTATATTTTTCAGCTATAAGAAAGCGAGTTGAGTTGGTTCCACAGTCAATTATGCCAAGTATTTCCCTCTCAGTGAATACTAAATAATCTTCTGGTTTAATTCCCACCTTGTTGCAGCAGTACTTTCCAACGGGATCAAAATTGCCTGCAAGGTAGTTCGCCAAGTGTGCGTGCAGGCATTTCACTCCCTTTCTCGTTCCTCCAACACCACCTTCTGGTTTTACGTCATATTCTGAAGTCAAAAAAGCCCTGCGGTTAGCGTAAATCCGATGTGCTAGCTCTAGGTCGTGTGGATCTAGATCTCGCTCAGCTTGCTTTACGCCACCCTCGGATTCAAGTTTTGCTACATCCCTTGCTTCTTTGTCTCCAATTAGCCAGTAGGTGGTTGGCATTGGAGTGCCGTCAAAGAGATATGGATGGTTCTGAATAACAACTGGTCGATTCGATCCTTTGGCTCTCACTACTATCTTATAGTTGCCACTAGGTTCTCGCTTGAGTAACCTAGCTACTTCGTGCTCGTCAGATTTTGAAATGCTTAAATCCATCTGCTTAGAACTGAACGCTTAATTAGCCTTTTTCTTCAATACCTTTTTTAAAAGCACAATCCCAAGTAGCAAAAAACCAATCGCTACAGCGGCAGGAAAAATTTTGGCAGCTGTCGAGTCTTTGGAAAACTCAAGCAAATCAATGACGTTGTCTTGACTAACTGCCTCAGGTACTTCAACCTCACCCACATTGGCCTGGGGTATCCTTTGTTCAGGAAAAGGTATAACTTCAGCTTCTTCGGATTGACTTTCATCAGAATTTTCCGAATCAACAATGAGCTTTTCTACTCTTTCTGCAAAGCGGGAAAGTAATTTTTCAGAAACATCGCTTAATACTCCTCTAGAAATCTGAGCCACCTTCCCACTTATAGACAAATCTGTAACTATTGTTACCAGAGTTTTGTTATCCGCAGTTGACAAATTAGCCTCGACTTTAGCAGAGGCTCCCCCTGTTCCCTTCGCCTCTTTTCCTTCAGCGAGCAACTCAGCACGATAGTTCAAAGGGTCTAACGATTGCCACTTGGCAACTCCCTTATAAGTTGTGGTAATCGGACCTACTTTGATTCTTATGCTCCCCAAGTAGTTATCGCCATCTACTCCAGTTAAATTTGCACCAGGCAAACATGGAGCAATTTTCTCTAAATCAGTAAAAATCTGCCAGGCTTGGTCAATTGGGATAGACACACTAAATTCATTTTTTAACTCCATAACTTAAAATCCTCCTGGGTATCCAAATCTACAGGCTCACCAGGACAATCTACTAGAGTTACATAGTTATCGTCCCTTGTAATAAAACTTTTTGCACCTTGATCGCCAGAAATCGGCAATGTGGGCCAAATCTGATTACTTAAACGAATTGGATGCCCACGTTTCGTGGCATAGTTGGCTATAGCAATTGGAGTGGAATCAGCCTTTGCAACTAAAGAAAAAGCCTCTTTGGTCACAAGTGGACAATCACCAAGTGAAACCACTACGGCATCGTGACCTTGGCGCTGCGCCCAGTCAAGTGCCACTCGAAGGGAAGTTGCAAGACCCAAATCCCAAGCCTCGTTTTGCAAAATAGTTACACCACTTGGAAGAAGATCTACTAGATCAACTGCGCCTGTAACTACAATCACCTCATCTAAACCAGCACCAATAGCTGCCGATACTGCCCATGTTACAAGCGGCTTTCCCTTGAAGGGCGCTCTCAATTTTGGTGTGTTTCCACGGTATCTCCGACCTTTGCCAGCCCCAAGAATAACTGCAGCTACGCTCATCTTGAATGGCTCAATAAATTTGGAGAATTAATTAGCATGGATCTTTCCACTCTTTAAGCTTAGAGG
>JABEUL010000290.1 GCA_013044465.1 Acidimicrobiales bacterium | reverse complement strand
GTCAAGAGCTGCATCCGGTCTTCAAGTTGGTGCAATTTTAGGTTGGATGTCGACCAGAGTTTTGGGGCAATATGACTTGTTGTTGGTTGAGGATGAAAATCCGGAAGATCAAGACATTGTTTACTATGTAGGACCCAATGTAGTCTCTCTGGAGGAAAGATTTGCCCTCCCTCCGAGACAGTTTCGCCTTTGGCTTGCCCTTCACGAAGTTACCCACCGAGCGCAGTTCACTGGTGTCCCGTGGACAAGAAACTACTTTCAATCACTAGTTGAAGCTGGAATAACTGGGATTACACCCGATCCCACACAGTTTATGGACATCATCAAACGTCTTCTTGGCGACCTGAAAGAGGGCAAGAATCCATTTGCCGCATCTGGGATCTTGGGCGTAATCGCTACAGAGGAACAGAGATCAGTTTTCGATAAGATTCAAGCCTTTATGAGCCTCCTTGAAGGACACGGCGATGTCACAATGGACCGAGCTGGAATGACGAGTATTCCTGATGCTGAAAGATTTAGCAGGATTTTAAGGCAGCGAAGAAAGAACGCAGGCGGTATCACAAAATTAATGATGCAGATTATTGGCATGGAAGCCAAACTAAATCAGTATGCCGCTGGTGAAAGATTTATTTATAAAGTTGAGTCCGAAGCCGGCAAGGAAACTATGTCCAAAGTTTGGGAAAGTTCCGACAACGTTCCTACATTGGCCGAAATTGCAGAACCTAAACTATGGTTGGAGCGAGTTGGCAACCTAGCCGCGGTTTAATTTGGAATGAAATTGAAAGACTTTTATGGTCCAAAAGCTTGAGTTAGAAAATATTTTAAACAAGTGTAATTTTCCGCCACCTAATAGTGAGATTGACCTTGCTGTGTCCGGAGGTCCAGATTCAACTGCAATGTTGATTCTGGCAAATTTGGCCCAGCTAAATATTTCAGTTCACCATGTTGACCATGGACTCAGAAATAATGGAGAAACAGAGACTCATTTTGTAAGTGATTTGGCTGACAGATTCGCGGGCAAATTTTATAGCTACAAGTTATCGATTGAAGATGGACCTAATCTTGAAGCCAGATTAAGGGAAGCCAGATTCAAAGTCTTGCCATCTGGTGTAGCAACAGGTCACACAATGGACGACCAGGCAGAAACCGTGTTATTGCAGTTGATGAGAGGTGCCGGGATCTCAGGTCTTGGCGGAATGAGAGAAGGGTACTCTCATCCGATTCTTGGCATTAGGCGGGGGGAAGCCGTAGATGTTGTGAATTCAATGGAAATTGAGCCGCTTTTAGATCCATCTAATTCTGAAGGTAGATTCAAGAGAAACCGGGTGAGGCACGAACTCGTTCCACTGATGAACAATGTTTCCGATCGAGATGTAGTGCCTCTTTTGGCTAGAGTTGCAAAACTATGTGCTGGTGAGAATGCTTTCCTAGATTCTCTCACAGTCGGATTAGATTCAACTGACACAAAGGTGCTGAAAAGTGCAGACGAGGTTCTTTCTAAGAGGGCACTGAGAAATTTTCTAAAAGATAGTCAGGGTTATCCGCCTTCTTATGAAGAGTTAAATAAGGCTTGGCGTGTTGTCAAAGGTGAAGTAAAAGCCACGGAACTTTGCGGTGGAAGAAGGCTATCTAGAAGACAAGGAAAGTTAAGTTTGATGGAATCAAATGCCCACACCTAAGTTAAGTGAGTCCGATGTTGAACCTAACATGGGTCACCCACAATGGGCTCATGAAGCACTTGGTGACCTCGTTATCTCCAAGGATGCTCTTAGAGAAAGAGTTGCAGAACTTGGTGATCTTATTACTACTGAGTACAGAGGCCGTCCTCCACTATTAGTAGGTGTCCTAAAGGGCGCTAGCTTTTTTATGTCGGACTTAGCGCGTGTTATTAAGCTTCCAGTTGAGATGGATTTCATGGCGGTTGCCTCATATGGATCTGCGACTCGAAGTTCAGGTGTAGTTAGGATTGTCAAGGATCTAGATGTGGACCTGACAGAGCGCCATGTTGTAGTGGTTGAAGACATAGTTGATTCAGGTTTGACTCTTGCTTACTTGCAGCGGTATCTCCAAGCAAGGAAACCGGCAAGCGTGGAGGTCTGTGCGCTCCTTGTCAAACAAGGTCAGCAGCGAGCACCTCTTGAACTTAAATATGTAGGATTTACAATCCCTGCCAAGTTCGTTGTAGGTTACGGACTTGATATGGATGAAAAGTATCGAAATTTGAATGGAATTTGGTGTCTGAAAAATAAGGCAGATCAGTGACTCAAGGCCAAAGAAAGACAAATATCGATATTGAAAAAGCCACCAGGGCTATTCACGATCTCCTTCTGGCAGTAGGTGAGGACCCTGAGAGAGTTGGGCTTTTAGATACACCCAGGCGGGTAGCAGAAATGTACGAAGAGCTTCTAAGCGGCCAGTTTGAGACCCCAACTGACCACTTGGTAGTGACATTTGACGTTGGCCATGATGAGATGGTCATGGTGAGAGATATTCCATTTTCTTCAATCTGCGAACACCATCTTGCTCCATTTATCGGGAGAGCCCATGTTGCTTATATTCCAAATGAAACAGGCCGAATTACAGGTTTATCTAAACTGGCAAGACTCGTTGACGGCTACGCGAGAAGGCTCCAAGTTCAAGAGCGCTTGACTACTCAAATTGCAGAGGGACTCGAAAGTGTTTTGGCACCGCGTGGGGTTTTGGTGGTTTTGGAAGCCGAACATCTATGCATGTCTATGAGAGGAGTTAAAAAGCCCGGGACCCTGACGATTACCTCGGCGGTCCGCGGATTGTTCCGAAGTGATCCATCCACGAGGAGTGAAGCCATGGGGCTTTTGAAAAGACATGATTGACATTAAAAAAGATTTCTTGATAATGGGGATTTTGAATGTGACTCCAGACTCATTTTCCGACGGTGGGCGTTATTTTGCTGTCCAAGACGCTGTCGCAAGAGGAATCGAAATGGCAGCTGAGGGGGCAGACATAATAGATGTGGGTGGAGAGTCCACAAGACCCGGCGCCACACCAGTTGCCGTTGAGGAAGAAATAAAAAGAGTAATACCAGTGATTGAAAGACTCAGGCAAGAGTGCCCTGTGAGGATTTCAGTCGATACCTATAAGCCTGATGTAGCTAAGGCGGCTGTAGCAGTTGGGGCATCCTTGATAAATGACGTTTCAGCCTCGCTTGCAAAACAAGCAAGTGAACTTGGAGTTGGTTGGATTGCCATGCACATGAAAGCCAACCCGATGGAAATGCAAGTTGACCCTACTTATGGAAATGTCCTGGAAGAAGTGGGCGAATATTTATTTTCTAAAGCCAAGCAGGCCAAGGCACTTGGCGTTTCTGAGATTTGGATTGATCCTGGAATTGGATTTGGAAAGCGTGTGGAAGACAATCTAGACTTGTTAGCAGGGCTTACTAAACTGGTTGAGTCAAATTACCCGGTGATTGTAGGTACTTCCAGGAAGTCCTTCTTAGGAGTACTGGGTGCAACTGATCCGACACAGCCGGTGAGCGTAGAGGATCGTTTACCGGGTAGTCTTGCTAGTGCTATGTGGGCACTAGCATTAGGAGCAAAGATGGTTCGAGTACACGATGTTAAAGAGACAGTTCAGGCAACTGGGCTTCTATCTTTAATGACGTCTGAAAAGGAATTGGCATGAGAGGCAGGTGGGCTGCAGGCATCGTACCCAGGAACTTTTCGTGGATCTTGGAGGATCATTTGGCTATTGCAGAGCGTCCAGGTGGTCATGCTCCCAATCACAGGAAGGTTCGGAGGCAAGAGGAGATTCTCTGGATTAAGGCTCAGGGATTCACTAGAGTCATTTCTTTAATGTCATCCCCTCACAACCTATATGTTTATGACGAGTTTCAGCTTCCATTTATTCATATCCCGCTTTCCCCAAATGCCGATTTAAAGATCTTCCTTCCAGAGCTTTACGCCATGTTTTCATCGTGGATGGAAAATGGAGACAAAGTTCTTGTGCACAATGAAGACGTTTCTGATCAGCTTGTTGGGATAATGGCCGGTTACCTACTTTGGACTGGGCTTTTGCCGAGTGGGCCCCAAGCAATTGCAGTCACTGAAAGGCTAGTTAGTAGAAAAATGGGCTCCAATGGTCGCAGCATCGTTGCCATAGTCACTAATTTTGCTCCACCTGAGACCCCGTTAAAGATCAAATCAGCAACTAACTCCATTCGTTAAAAGTGACTTACAAGATGGGTTCTATTTTCGTAAATAGGATTGAACTTGAAGGTGTTCATGGAGTTCTTCAGTCCGAGAAATTAGGTTCCCAACCCTTTTGTGTTGATGTTGAACTGTCTGGTGATCTAAATAGAGCAGGTCAAAGTGACAATTTGGGGGACACTTTGGACTATGAAATCGTTATCAATAAAGTTCGTGAAATCATATTGGGAGAGCCAATTAACCTGCTAGAGGCGCTCGCATACAGGATTGCCACAAGTATCAATGAAGAGCTTAGGGATTCGAACCTGCCTATCTACATGACGAAAGTTAGAGTAGAGAAGGTAAAACCTCCCGTAGCAGACGTTGGATCGGTCTCAGCTGTCCAAGAGTTAGGCGTATCTAGGTCAACTTATATCGGTCTCGGCTCCAATTTGGGCATCCGGGAACACTTTATAAAGGGCGCAATTGAGAGACTTCCCGGATTCCAGAGACTTTCACCCATCTATGAGACTGAGCCCGTGGGAGGGCCAAAGGATCAAGAGAAGTATCTAAACGCTGTTGCAGAGCTAGATTTCGATGGAAGCCCTGAGGAGATGTTGAGGATATGCCAAGGCATAGAGACCTGGGCAAATAGGGTACGAGAGGAAAAAAACGGACCCAGGACACTAGATTTAGACATCTTGCTTATTGGAAAATTGGAGGTCAACTCTGATTTACTGGTAGTACCCCATCCCCGCATGTGGGAACGTAATTTCGTCTTGGCACCTTTGGGTGATTTGCGGCCGGATCTTATAAGTGGGCAAAAATCAAAAATGGCGCGCGGAAGTGTACGGAAATTAGATAATATGATCTTGTAGGCGAACGGCACCCTTTCGGGGCTGGAACGTGGAGGAAAATGATGGAAGCACTTCGAGTGCGTCTGATTGGAAATGGACGAGCAGGTGGGGCGCTAGCTTTGGCGTTGTCAAGCTTGGGCTATGTCGTTGAAGGTCCTTTAGATCGTAACTATCCAAGAAGTTCTGCAAAAGGCGTAGATGTGCTGGTTCTTTCTGTCCCAGATTCCTGTGTTGTTAAAGTGGCGCAAAATATATATCCCGAAGATTCAACGCTCATAATGCATCTCTCCGGCTCACTCACTTTGAGCGCCTTAGAACCCCACCTAAGAAAGGCAAGTTTGCATCCGCTGTGTGCACTGCCTAGCCCCGAGATTGGCGCTGAGAGGTTGCTATCTGGAGTTGCTATGGCTGTTTCAGGTGATCCTCAAGTCCTTAGCATTGCCAAGAGTTTAAAGGGAAATGCTTTTGAAGTTTCAGACGAATTCCGAACTTTATATCATGCGGGCGCAACAATTGCTGCGAATCATAGTGTGGCACTGATGGCACAAGTTGCCAAGATTGCTGAGATAGTAGGAGTTCCAAGAAGTGTTTACTTCGATCTGGCAAGAAATTCGATTAATGACGTAGAGGCTATTGGAGCAGAAGAATCTATCACGGGACCTGCGGTGAGAGGAGACTTTGAGACTATTGCAGCCCACTTGGAAGCTATTGGTTCCATCAGTGACCTAAGTTGCCAAATGTATCAAGTGCTCTCAGAGTATGCAGCAAGACTAAGACCTTTAGAGGAGCCTCTCGACAATGTGGTTAAGATCCACAAAAGAAGTGGTTCAGATTCTCACCACGAGAGGATGGATGAAATTTCACACGCAAAGGGCCAGATATGCGGGTAATTTCAACAGTTTCTGAGTTCCAAAGCGCTTTGGACCAAGCACGTCTGTCAAAGACAGTTGGACTTGTGCCCACTATGGGATATCTTCATGACGGTCATGCCTCACTTATTGTGAGGGCACATAGTGAAAATGATTTTGTCGCGGTCACCGTTTTTGTCAATCCTCTTCAATTTGGCGTGAGTGAAGACTTTTCAACCTATCCCAGAGATCTCGACCGGGATGTGGAATTGGCCAGGCAAGCTGGAGCCGATGTAGTTTTTGCCCCGACAATTAATGAGATGTATCCGGACTACCCAGAGGCATTGCCTACAAAAGTTTCGGTTTCAAAGCTTTCAGAAGTTCTAGATGGAAAGTCAAGACCTGGGCACTTTGATGGAGTCGCTACTGTGGTGGCCAAACTTTTTGCGATGGCTGGGAGAGTCAGTGCCTACTTTGGCGAAAAAGACTTTCAACAGCTGGCAATAATTAACCAGATGGCAGCAGATCTCTCTTTTCCAGTAAAGGTCATCGGATGCAAAACTGTAAGAGAAACAGACGGATTGGCTGCCTCGTCTAGAAATGTGAGACTCTCTGAAGACGACCGTCAAGCGGCATTAATTCTGTATAAGGCTCTCCAACTAGGCAAGGGGCTAATTGAGAGCGGGGAGAATAATTCGATAACTGTTGCACGAGCAATGGAGTCTTTGATCAAGTGCGAGGCTAGAGCAGAACTCGACTACGCCACATGTGTAGACCCAAAAACACTCCTAGTTCCCGATGTAATTAGAAATGATGTCCAGTTGCTAGTCGCGGCAAAGTTTTCTAACGTAAGGCTTATAGATAACGTAAAGGCAAATTTTTCCGAACCAAATACTAGGGCTGGTAGTGGATTCCAAAATAACAATGTGGTCAAAGCTGACTCACTCAGACTTGAAAGAGGATAAATGAGAAGAAGAATGATGAAATCCAAGATTCATAGGGCGACCGTGACAGATGCAAACTTGCACTATGTGGGCTCTGTTTCACTTGACCCCAGGCTCATGGACCTAGCCGACATCAAAGAACATGAGCAAGTCGCAATACTCGATATAGATAACGGGGCCAGGTTCGAAACATATGCAATAGTCGGTGGTCCAGGTGAGGTATGCCTCAATGGAGCAGCTGCAAGACTCGTTCAAAGCGGCGACAAGGTTATTATTATTACTTATGCTGACTATGAAGAATCCGAATTAAATGACTTTAAACCAAAGGTTGTTCATGTTGATGCGTCAAATACCCCGACGGCCGGAACGTCTTTGATAGTCGAAGCCGAAGCGGCTTTAAATTAGTTTTGCAAGTTTAACCTTTATTGAAACAGCTAAGTATAAAGTTCGAACAGATCAGCTATCGATGTGGCAAGTATTGATTAGTGGCTGTGAAGTGCTGTTTCCAAGATGACTAATGAAAGAAGTAATTCTAAAATTGAACTAGATGTGCTCGTAGTAGGAAGCGGGGTAGCAGGACTTTCGGCCGCGGTTAGGCTTGCGACAAGTGAGCCTAGTTTAAACGTTGGCGTTCTGACCAAAGCTGCATTGGATGACTCTACTACCAGATGGGCACAGGGAGGCGTGGCTGCGGTACTAGGTGAAGACGAAGACTCAACAGATCTGCATTTGGCCGACACGCTTGGTGCCGGTGCGGGACTGTGCGATGTTGATGCGGTTAGAGTGCTTGTCAAGGAGGGCCCCTCTAGGGTAGAGGAACTAATAACACTTGGGGCTGAGTTTGATCGCCAGCCGGGAGGCAGACTTTCATTGGCTAGAGAGGGTGGTCACTCCCATGCCAGGGTATTGCATGCAGGAGGTCTTGCAACTGGAGCCGAAGTGGAGCGTGCACTCGTGAAGGCGGTTAAAGATAGTGCCGCCGGGCTATATGAAGGTTGGTTTGCTCTAGATCTCATTATTGAAGCCGGAAAATGCAAAGGTGTCAGTGCAATTGATACCAAAGGAGAAATTCAAAGCATAAGAGCTGCAAATGTAATTTTGGCTACTGGTGGGGCTGGACAAGTATTTTCCGTTACTACCAATCCAAAAGAAGCCACTGGAGATGGAATTGCGATGGCACTTCGAGCCGGGGCAGTTGTAGGAGATTTGGAGTTTGTTCAGTTTCACCCGACGGCACTTCACCACAGAGCAATGCCGCGGCCTTTAATTTCTGAGGCGTTACGAGGGCACGGAGCACTTATCAGAGACATTAAAGGTGAGCGTTTTGTAGATGAACTAGCTCCGCGTGATGTGGTCAGTTTGGCAATAGCTATCAAAATGGCAGAGCAAAATGCCGAGTGCATGTGGCTTGACGCCACCCATTTGGCGGAATTTGATACTCGGTTTCCAACCATTGCCAAGTCTCTTGCCGATATTGGGCTTGACCCGGCTATAGAGTGGCTCCCGATAGCCCCAGCTGCTCACTATACATGCGGTGGTGTCCTAACTGACCTCAACGGAGCAACGACCATTGAAGGCCTTTTTGCTGCAGGTGAGGTTGCCTGCACCGGGGTACACGGAGCAAACAGACTCGCTTCAAATTCACTGTTGGAGGGAATGGTATTTGCAGGACGGGTAAGTGAAGCAATATTAGGTGGTCAATTTGGACCAGAGCGAAGTGGAGCCATGAGAGCTGTAATTAGAGAGACGGAGGGATCCGAAGTGAACCCGCATGACGTTGTAGGGATTCCATTCGCCCTTGACTTTCCAAAAACTGAAAATACGAGTATCCCATTTAGTGGTGATTTGCAACAGGTAAAGGTGGCTCTCCAAAATCATATGAGCAAAAATGCCGGAGTAGTTAGAGATGAATCATCACTTCTTGGAGCTTGGAATTTCACCAAAGGTGTCAAGGAGCTTTTTGAGTCACATAAAAATCATCTACCTATTACTCATGAAAATATGGAACTGCTCAATTTAGCTGAAGTAGCTCATGCAATAGCAGGAGCGGCCCTAATGAGACACGAGAGCAGAGGAGCACACACCCGACAAGATTATCCCGGTTTGGATCAGTCCATGCCTCCTCATAGAATCCTATTCAATAAACTGTGATGGATATCCACCCCTTCGTGACCAGGCAGTCAGAGCGAAGCTTCTTAACTCTCTAAGATTGTATTATGCCCGAGGTAAAACCTATGGATGCTTTCCTTAAAATTGCAGCCGAAAAGATCATAAGACTTGCATTGGAAGAGGACTTGATTCCAAATGGCGACTTAACTGCTTCACTAATAGAGCTTGATAAGGTCGCTACCCTAGCCTTTGTATCAAGATCGAGCGGAGTGATAGCTGGCTCTTACTGCATCCCACTTGTTTACGGGATAATTGATCCTTCGATTAAGTGTGAACTCTTGTTAGACGACGGTTGTTTGGTGGGAAATGGTGACGTCATTGCTCGAGTAAGTGGCTCACTTCGAAACATTTTGACAGGAGAGAGGACAGCTCTTAATTTCCTATCTCACCTTTCTGGAGTTGCCTCACTTACAAGGAAGTTCGTCGACATTGCAAAAGCCGCCAATCCAAATGTGGTCATCTGGGATACCAGGAAAACCACACCAGGGCTTAGGTCATTAGAAAAAGCAGCTGTACGATCCGGCGGAGGAGCAAATCACCGAGGCAATTTGAGCGAAGCAGTCCTCATCAAAGATAATCACGTGGCATCTCTCGGCATAGAAGGAGCGGTAATGCTTGCAAAAGCTAAGTGGCCAGGAAGAATGATTGAAGTTGAGTGTGATTCCCTAGATCAAGTGAGTCAAGCAGCTAATCACGGTGCTACCGTCATCATGTGCGACAATATGAAACCTTCTTTGGTCAAAGAAGCAAGAGACATCGTTAACAAAGTCACCAATGGGGTACTTATTGAGGTGTCAGGTGGCGTGAACCTTGAATCTGTAAGCGACTATGCATTGGCCGGAGCTGATTTAATAAGTATTGGCGCAATTACTCACTCGGCGCCAATCCTTGATGTCGGACTAGATTTTATTTCATAGGGAGATAGTCACTAAGTTGTTACTCACAATTGATGTAGGAAATACTCAGACCGTTATTGGTTTGTTCGAACATGATACAGATAAACTTATTGAGCACTGGAGGCTCTCTACAGTTGTAGAGAGGACTGCAGATGAGTATGCGCTACTACTCACAGAACTACTCTCGCTAGGTGATCACGATTCCAAGAGGATATCTGGCATGGCATTTTCCTCCTCGGTGCCCAGAGTGACCGGAGAATTTAGAATTATGGCTGAGCGCTGGTTCAAGAGTCACTTAGTTATTGTGGAACCAGGAATCAAGACGGGGATGCCAATTCTTTACGACAATCCTAAAGAAGTCGGAGCCGATCGAATCACAAATGCAGTTGGTGCTTACGAAAGATATGGTGGGCCTTGCATTGTTGTTGATATGGGCACAGCAACAACATTTGATGCCATATCGGGAGCCGGAGAGTACTTGGGTGGTGCAATTACACCGGGAATTCAGATATCAATGGATGCACTGTTTTCACAGGCCGCTGCACTAAGAAGAGTGGAGTTAGTTGAGCCAAAAAGAGTCATAGGCAAGTCAACCGTTGAGTCATTGCAAAGCGGGGCACTTTATGGATTTGTCGGACAGGTGGATAGCATTTGTGAACGTTTTGAAGTGGAGCTTGGAAAGTCTGAAATAGTGGCAACCGGTGGTTTGGCAGGGCTTATTACCCCACTTTCGGCTAAGGTGAATCACCACGATCCTTGGCTCACCCTACACGGCCTCAGAATCATCTATGACCGAAATCAATGATCTATTTGCCTGAGCTGAGGTCTAAAATCCAGTTTGAATTCACATTTGGTGACGATTGTGCAACGAGTAATTATGCCAGTTATTTTCCAAATAGAATTAGATAGATTAATTCCCTAGCTATATCGTAAAGAAGTGATCAGAGCAATGATTCCCTATAAATTCGAAACGACCACGTCCATAGGTGACATCGTTGAAAAGTATCAAGACAAGCTCGAAGCAGGTGAAAATTCAGGTGAAGTAGTAAGCATTGCTGGGCGCCTGATGCTTTCAAGGCCCCAAGGCAAGCTGTTTTTTGGGACTCTTGAGAGTTGGAATGGCAAGATCCAGCTATTTGCACTTGAAAAGACAGCGGCAAACTTCGAAGAACTTGTAAAACTGTCCTTGGGCGATTGGATAGGCGTCCACGGGGAAGTAGTTAGAACCAAGCGTGGGGAGCTAAGTGTTCAAGTTGAAAGTTGGGAGCTATTGGCCCAAGCCAGGCGTGGATTTGGAGACAAGTGGAAGGGGATATCTGATCCCGAACTCCGATTTAGGCATAGAGAGGTTGACCTGTGGGCAAATGAAGCACCTAGGGAAGTTGCTCTGAAGCGAGCTCGAATAATTTCTTTCATACGAAGATTCCTGGAAAAGGATGGATTCGTTGAGGTTGAAACGCCCGTATTGCACCCAATTCCAGGCGGTGCTCATGCAGAGCCATTCACAACCCACCACAGAGCCCTTGATATGGACCTTTATCTTAGAATTGCTCCCGAACTTTACCTCAAGAGACTTGTAGTCGGAGGGTTTGAAAAGGTTTTTGAGATAGGACGTGTATTTCGAAATGAAGGACTTTCCACTAGGCACAACCCGGAATTCACTCTGCTAGAGCTTTACCAAGCCTATGCCGACTATAGGGATTTAATGGTGTTAATGGAGAATCTTGTGGCAAATCTCTCAATTGAGATCAATGGAACCACCAAGATAAGTTATGGCGGAAGGGAGCTAGATTTAACTCCGCCTTGGAGAAGAGCAACGATGGTCGAATTGATTGAGGAAGTTGCAGGGCTCACAGTCAGCGTGCACACTCCATTGGACCAATTACGTAGTATTGCAGAGAATTTCAATATTCCAGTTAATGAGAGTTGGGGTTCTGGAAAGGTGCTCTTGGAAATCTATGAGAAGACCACTGAAAGCGCTCTATTTGGCCCAATTTTTGTCTGTGATTATCCAGCCGAGGTATCTCCGTTGGCAAGAAAACATCGTGATGATCCGCTTCTAGTAGAGAGATTTGAGCCAATCGTGGCTGGAAGGGAGCTGGGAAACTGCTTTAGCGAGTTAATTGATCCAGATGACCAACGTGAACGATTTGAAGCTCAAGCACAAGAGAGAGCGGCAGGCGACGATGAGGCAATGATGTTGGATGAAAACTATCTGCAGGCTTTGGAGTATGGCCTGCCTCCAACGGCTGGCCTGGGAATCGGGATCGACAGATTGGTTATGTTGTTAACTGACACGCCGACAATTAGAGACGTTGTACTTTTTCCGACTTTAAGACCACTTGGGCAAAGTGGAAGCTGAGCATAACTTGTGATAGATCTACATACCCATTCATATTTTTCAGACGGGTCGGAATCTCCCGCAAGAGTTGTGGAGTTGGCAAAGAGAGCGGGGCTTAGTGCGATAGCTCTTACGGACCATGATCGTTTAGATGGACTAGAAGAAGCTAGCAAAAAAGCCACTGAGCTTGGGATTACCTTAGTAGCAGGGTGCGAACTGTCCTGCGTTTGGAAATTTAGCTCCAAAGAAAAAGAAGTTTCGTGCCACATGCTTATTTATTTTGTGGATATGGGCATTGAACCTCTATCAAGTGAACTATTGAGGCTGCAAAACGACAGAGATACCAGAAATGAAAGACTAATCGGAAAGCTAAATGAACTCGGCTTCGAAATTTCAATCGAAGAAGTATCTCTCATGGCCAAAGGACAAGGGATTGGCCGCCCACACTTTGCACAGGCACTGGTAAATCATGGGTATGTTCAAAGCGTGCAAGATGCTTTTGATCAGATTTTGGGATCGACTGGAAAGGCTTATATCCCAAAGGCGAGACTAACTCCGGAAGATGCCATCAACTTAGCTAATGCATCTGGTGGTGTGGCAGTAGTGGCCCATCCTTTATTTCTTGTTGACAATGTCAAAGATTTGGTTGAACCACTTAGAGAACTGAGGAGCTTCGGCCTCGTAGGCCTAGAGTCCTACTACGGACGCTACACGAAATCCGAGAGGCAAGCACTTGTCTCGCTCGCTAGAGACCTTGATCTCGTCCCAACTGGAGGCTCTGATTATCACGGCAGCTATAAGCCGGATTTAAATGTTGGAACTGGGCTCGGAGATCTAAAAGTTCCAGATCAAGTGCTTGAGGAGTTAGTTAGTAGGCGAGCTAGTACCTAAATGGTCAAAATCCCCTTGCGAAATCCTCTTCCTGGTATCTAGCCACCATTCATTTTCCAACTTGCCGAGCTTTGATTTAGGTTCTGCGCTGATCTCTGGCCAAACCTCTTCAGAAATTGCTCTCCAATTAGCTGTTGCTTGAAGTCTTCCTAAAATTGCCAGGAGACCCAAATTAATACGCTGCAAAAGAGCAAATGCAGGTGGAATATTTGCATATGTCACTACAGATGCATGGCTAGCTCTTCCAAATAGCACTCTTCTGGCTACAGAAGAAGCGTATTCAGGTGTGAGTTGCATATCTTCATCTTGAGCGACTAGAGCCATAAATACCTCCATAAACTGTGTCACATCTTCATCGCTCACAGGTGCTCCCGGCACCAAGAATCCTGCTTTTTCAACAGCATTTCTTTGCTTAGTAGAGTCAGGCGTAATCACGCTGAATCGAATAATATTCAACAAGAGCTCAAGCTCTTCGGCGTTGAAAAACTTCACCAATCCGAAATCTAGAAATGCTACCTTGCCGTCACCTCTGAAAAGATAATTTCCAGGATGCGGATCTCCGTTAAAGGCATGAAGCCTATAGAGACTCCGAAATGCAAATCGATAAATTGATTCAGCGGCTAGATCCTTTTGTTCTTGATCCCAGGTCTCGAGTACCTCAAATCGATCGCCTTTTACAAATTCAGTTGTTAGTACTTTGCCGCTTGAGAGTTCGGGAAAAACTTTGGGAACATGGATGAAGGGATGATCACAGTAAAAATCAGAAAACATGGACTGGTTTGATGCTTCAAGGTTGTAGTCAACTTCTTCCATTAGGCGAGTTCTTAATTCTTCAGTTAGAGCCTTTAGATCTAGACCTTTCCATATGAAAGGAGTGGCAAATCCGGCTAGGTCAATATTTGCGAGATCTGCAAGTATGGTTTCAGCAACTCCCGGGTACTGAACTTTAACGGCAACGACGTGACCATCGTGAGTGAGAGCCCGATGAACTTGACCAATAGATGCTGCGGCAATAGGAATAGGGTTCCATTCCTTAAAAATCTTTTCTGGGTTACTTCCAAGTTCGTCTCGAATGACTTTTGCCGAGAGTTCCTTTGACATAGGTGGAGCATCTTGCTGCAACTGGGCGAGCATTTCTTTCACTGAGTCAGGAAGGCCATCATCTACGAAACTTGCCAGCTGGCCCAATTTCATCATTGCGCCCTTCATATTCCCAAGTGTTCTTACAACATCTTCAGAAGTCTTCATTGCTAGTTCGTTTTCCAAGCGTTCTGACTCTTGGGAGTTCGACACCAGCTGTCGCATTTTAGTAGTTGCTGTTCGGGATGCTACTCGGGTAGCAAGTGCTGCACTAGCAGTCCCCCGTGAAAGTCGACCCGAATTAGAAATTAGTCCCTCATTTTTAGCCTCTTTCCTCTCTCCGAGGATCTTGGCGATTTTTGGAACTGCAACGATTGCAGAAAACAATGCAGCTGCAGCCAGGAATTTTTTCATATTAGGCACGGCGTTATAGTACCAGCGGAAAGACCCATGAATCTAAATTAGACGAACCTCGGGCAATGTTTCAGTCATTTAATTCAAAGTCCCAACCCAATGTTTTGATCTATTAGCCATCAATACTGCGCCTGTGATCAGGATATTTGTAAATTAGCCTAAAAATTCTGGAACAACTTATATTAGTGAAGCACTTTGTTCAATGGTACTTTGCAATCTTTGCGAAAAACGAGTTATAGCGCTTTGAAGCAAACTTGCATGATGGTGTTCTTGAATATTTAAATTTCCGTTGTCTTATGTCCAAATTACTCTTTGGCGTGCCATTATAAAACATTGCGCTGGCAAAAGAATCAAATATATGGGGTTTACATTTAAAGAACCATATTTCGACAAATAAAATCTGTCCAAGGTAACAATAGTAATTTCACATTGCCTCTGGTCAAATTGTGCTTAGATAGGCAGTAACTTTATGGAAAGTGCGGTAGATATCCAGGACCCGGCTGCGCCAGCTGTTGAAATCGGTGCTGGCCCCAATGACGGGAGAATACTTTCTTATTTAGGCTTGGCGGCAGTTTGTGCATATGGCTTATGGAAACTCCTGCCCGAGTTGACAGCGGTAACCTACTTGGACGACTCGTCAATGCACGAACAGATGGTCAGGTTTGCCCAAGCACGCTTCAGCCAGGGCCACTTGCCTCTAACTTCTTGGTTTCCATATTTAGGTGAAGGATCACCGCATATGCTTCACTACCAAAGTCTGCCGGCAATGATAGTTGGAGCAATTGGGCTCATAATCGATCCAAACTTTGCTTTCCGCCTCAGCCTATATTTGCTTCTATCACTTTGGCCTATTTCGATATACATCTCATCGAGACTTTTTGGCTTTGGCAGGTTAGCTGCCACCTGCTCAGCGGTCTTGGCCCCATTTATAGTTTCAGTGCCCGGTGTGGGATATGAGCAGAATGCATATGTTTGGATTGGCTTTGGACTGTGGGCACAGTTATTCGCTTCCTGGACGCTTCCACTTGCTTGGGGCTATAGCTTCAAAGCAGTTGGAAATCCAAGATATGTATTTCCCTCTGTTATCTTTATCTCCCTTACGGTCTGCTTCCATTTCGAGACAGGATACTTGGCACTAATTGGGGCAGCAGTGTTCTCCTTATTTGGGAGTTCTAGGTGGAAACTGAGAATCAGTAGGTCAATAGTTGTATTGGCACTTTCGTTTGGTGCGAGTATGTGGGCGATAGTTCCGTTAATTGCCGATGGGAAGTGGGCGGGAATAAATCAGATATTAAATGGAACTTATTTTGAAAACGGTTACGGTGCCAGACAGACTATGGCATGGTTAATATCTGGTGCTGCTTTTGATTACAAAAGATTTCCGGTAATTTCTATTGCATTTGCCGTTGGACTTATTGTTTGCCTCAGGAAATGGCCAAAATTGCCTAGATGCCAAGCACTGGTAACAATGTTTGCAATCTCGCTCATTATTTCTTTTGGTCGGACTACTTTTCACTCATTAGCAAATATATTTCCCGGCGGAACAGATATTTTCTACCGGAGGTTCTTTCTTGGTTGTGACCTGTCTGGACTCATAATTGCTGGTGTAGGAGTTGAATGGCTGGCCAAGACAATAATTGGTGAAATTCAGTCATACTCGCCTGGGACAAATGGCTGGTTCTCAAAGACCAAAGCTGGAAAGTTGGTTCGTGTCATTCTCGCAGTTGGAATAGGAGTAATAGTCACTACTCCACTTCTCATCCAGATGGGTAATTATGACAATGCAAATGCGGCAAATATTGCCACTCAAAGTCAGTCAGAGAGCATTGAAGGCAAGCAGATAGCACCACTTCTGGCATACATAAAAACTCATTCCGGAGGAAGGGTATATGCCGGGATGCCTAGCAATTGGGGAACTGAATTTCGGGTTGGTTACGTCCCAGTCTTTAAATATATAGAAGCATTTGATATTCCAGAAGTTGGATATACGCTGAGGACTGCTTCTCTAATGAGTAACCCCGAATACTATTTTGATGATCAAAATTTAGGAGATTACTCTCTATTTGGCATCAAGTATTTGCTTTACCCTTCTT
>JABEUL010000289.1 GCA_013044465.1 Acidimicrobiales bacterium | reverse complement strand
TCCATGCACTGGGTGCGGCAATAATGTATGGAATATTTGGTAATAAAAATCCTCCTAATGCAATTGCAAAGTACTTTAGCCCCCTTGTAATTCCCTCACGATAGCTTCTCCCATCATGCAGTGATTCAATAACCAGACAAATAGGAATAAGGCCGGCAATTGGCCACGAGTTTTGCTTGACAGCCATTGCAAATCCCAAAAATAACGGGCCCAACCATTTCCATTTAATTTTCGTGGGAATACTTTTATATTTATCACCTGAACCAAATCGATCCCACTGGTAGGCAGCTATAAGTAAAAAGGGTAGAAATAAAGCGTCCGTTACGCCTCCTACCGCATAGGCAATATATACACTAAAACTTGCCACTATCAGCACATAGGGCCTTAAGTTTCTCGGCAACATCCAGAACATGAGAACGGTAGTAACCACCCATGCCGCGATATTTGCTATCACTGCGCCTTGAAAATGTATCCCTAGCCACAGAAGTGGCAAATAGAGCTCAAAAGACAGGGCTGGGTAAGAAAGCTTATCCACAACACTGCCATTAAGTAAAAATGTGTAGCCATTTGGCGAAACTCGATATAGGTCAAAAGAAGGCGCCATAGATGCCAAATAGGGATTGTGCCAGTGTGAGGCAAGCAGCGCTGCGTACTGGTCAAATGCAGCTTCATCCGTGCCATACGCGGGTGCTGCGTAAATCTGGCCAAAACACCAGAGAATAAAGGCTCCAATTATAAGAAAGAGCGAAATATAACCTATGTACCGCCAAACATTTTCATCATTTTTCCAGTGGACCCAACTGGAACAAACTATTCCTAGTCCAGCCACTCCGAGAATAATAACGGCTATGTCAAGGAATGAAAATACCGAAACAGTCCCAAAAAGCCTTAAAGCCCAAACCATAAGAACAACTCCAACAACTGACCATGCCATTTTCTCAGGCCAGTTGATTTGAAGGTTGCTTACAGAATGGGCCTCATCAGGCAAGGGCTTTTAACCCGTCAAAGAAAAAGCTTGAACGTTACCGTATGCAGGGTTGCCAACCGCATCCCAAATCTTCGATCCGTCAGGCGAAACTTGAATTTGAACAGTGTCAATCGGAGCAGGAATCACTTTCTCCACTTGTTGTCCAACTACATCTACTACAGAAACGTTGCAAGAACCAAGAGGGCATTTGAGAACGAAGAGAGTTTGTGAGTCGCTACTCAATGCTAACGCCTTCGCATTGGCTCCAACTTGGAAATGAGCTTGAGATCCACCGCCAGCAGTAGAAATCTCAGTTACCTCTCCATTTGGTTCAAGGTAAAAAAGGAAGTTGCCATCAGCTGAGGGAACCATAGAGATAGTGTCACCAGCCACAGGGATGGAATTACCAACCACTCCTCTCCCGCCAGAAGATACAACTTGGACTGCTGAAACACTACCCAATTTAGTTAAAACATAAAATGAAGAGCCATCGGCTGAAGGAGCGATGTCAACCACAGGGGCAGATACAGGTGTTGTTGCAATCAATGCTCCGTTAGTCCCATTTCGTAGTTCAACAGCACCACCACTCCCTGCAGATGTTCCAACAGCAATAATTCCCTTGACGTTCTCTGCAATTGCACTTGCATTAGCGCTCTCAGGCTGTGGGCTCCCCAGATTCCCGTTATTTAGATTAATTTGCACAATCGTCTTATTCCCAGTGGAGTTTGCAAGCAACCACATCATGTTATTAGACTGCGGAGCTCCTGCACCGAGAATTCCCGTTGGCCCAGCGTATGAACTTACAGGCTTTACAGGCGGAGCTGAAGTCCCCTGATTTCCCGAAGAATTGCCACTGTTAGCTGAACAAGCGGCAAAGACTACTCCCGCACCTAAAGTAAGCAATCCGATCTTAGTGACCTTTTTAAATATCATTATTTCCTTCCTATTAATTACGCGCTTCTCTAGTAACTTAATAACTACTAATACGCGCCAAAATTGTAAGTGCCCTACATATCGATAAAATCAGTTACCGATATGTAGGGCACAGCTACATCTTACTTAACTGGCGTTACGCTTTCTTGACCTTGCAAGCAAAACTACAGTTGATACACCAGCTAGCAAAAGAACGCCAGCTCCAACTTCCTCGCCGAGGAATGGCTTTCCAGTCTGTGGGGTTGTACCTCCAGCAATAGTGGATGGTGCAGTGTTCACTTGAGCGAGCAAAGCGAACTGTGAAGGACTACCTACGCTTAGAGTAACTCCTCCAGATTGGTTTCCAGAAATTTGGTCCCACTGTCCAGTCGAAGAATTGTACTGCGTCAGCAAGTCGGAATTTGGAGGCTGAATTGAAGAGGCTGTCCAATCAAAGCTAATTGCGGGAGAGTAAGGACCTGCAATCTCAGTGTTAGTAGTTACGTCTTCTACATAAAATCCGATACAAACAGCTGCACTGTAACCTGCATAGCCTGCGTTACCAAGTGAAGATGGCGTACAACTTGTAACAACAAGATCAATGGTGTCAGTTTGTGAAGAAAACGTAGCTGCTGGTATGGTTATAACAAAAGACACACCCTGATCGGTAAAGGTATAGGTAAAAGGTGAACCCGGAGAAACCTGCTGAACCTGTAAAATATTAAAACCAGGAGCACCAGAAGGCGTCGTAGTGGTTGGACCTGGGTAACCAGTTCCCGCCGCATTGGCTACCGTAGAAGTTGACACAAGAAAAACGCCAATAGCTAATGCTATAGCGACTCCTGCCCTTCTGATCAATTTAAAGTTTGCCATCAAACCTAAATCCTTTCTTCGGTTGGGCGAACTCCCGCCTCCGTTGTTTAGTTACAATCTACCATATTATTCAATTTGAATTGTAATATTAAAAATATAGCTTTTTTTCGGCTACGTGTCTAGTATTAAATTCACTTTTTGTATTTGCACTCCCACTGCATGTAGCATTTATATCTCATACTTGGATATAAACTGCCAAAAACAGAGAAAATGTCAAATCCAGCTCAAACTATATATCACTTGAGCCATTGTGTCCACTCTATTCGGAAATTTCTGTATTTCCGACTTCAGACGAGGCACTTTCCTCGGTTTTGGCAGCTTCCGCTGCTATTTGGGCTTCGTGAGCGTACTCTGCCCATGCCGCCTGTGCTTCGGTTTCGGGGGTGAAATCTGCATCAGAAAAGACAAAACTTCCGATGTAGTTCCCTTCCTCATCGTATGCATGTTCGCCGAATGCCTCTTGATATTCAGCTGCCACTTCGCCACCTTCAGCTGCCTGCTTGATGGAAAGGCTGATTCTTCTTCTTCCCAAATCGAGATCGATAATTTTGACCCATAATTCCTCGCCAGAAGTTACGACTTGGTCAGGTGAGTCCACATGGTGTCCAGCCATCTCGGAAATGTGAGATAATCCTTCAATTCCCTCTCCTACCTGGATGAATGCACCAAAGGGAACAATTTTGGTAACTCTTCCATATACCAATTCGCCGACTTTATGTGCATCGGCAAACTGCTGCCAGGGGTCCACCTGGGTGGCTTTTAGCGACAAGGAAATTCTCTTCTGGCTGAGATCAACATCTAATACTTGGACACTAACTTTGTCTCCGACGGAAACCACTGAAGACGGATGATCTATGTGTTTCCAGGACAATTCGGAAACGTGGACCAATCCATCCATTCCGCCGAGGTCTACAAAGGCTCCAAAATTGACCACTGAGGAGATAACTCCTTCTCTAACCTCTCCGGACTTGAGGTTCACCAAGAACTCTTCTCGCTGCTCAGCTTGGGTTTCTTCAAGCCAGCGCCGCCTTGAAAGGACAACATTGTTGCGATTCTTATCCAGTTCGATAATTTTCGCATCCACTATCTTGCCAATATATGGAGACAGGTCCCTTACTCTTCTTAACTCAACTAGAGACGCCGGAAGAAATCCTCGTAAGCCAATATCAATGATTAATCCACCCTTGACGACCTCTATTACCGGCCCAGTCACCGTTCCATTCGTTTCTTTGATACGTTCAATTACATTCCAAGCCTTTTCATATTGAGCACGCTTCTTGGAAAGTATGAGCCGGCCTTCTTTGTCTTCCCGCTGGAGTACTAAAGCCTCGATCTCGTCTCCGACTTTCACAATCTCTGAAGCTGCTACATCATTTCTGATTGTGAGTTCCTTTATGGGAATAATGCCTTCTGATTTAAATCCCACATCTACCAGCACTTCGTCTCGATCGACGCTTACAACTATGCCTTTAACTAGGTCACCATCGTCTAGCTTGACCATGGACGCTGCCATCGCAGCTTCTAATTCGGCTTCGCCTAAATC
>JABEUL010000288.1 GCA_013044465.1 Acidimicrobiales bacterium | reverse complement strand
GGTCCATTCTGACGACCGACTTTCACTTAAACAAGTACTTTCAGACATTGCCGAAGGAAAGTCCACTCAAGCACGGATTCGATTTCGACTAAAAAATGTTGAAGTCGGAGGGTCTGAAAGTAGGTGGGTAATGTTTGAAACTAATATTCGCCCTATTGTGGCCCCACATGGTGGTGTATCTTCCATGGTCGCAATCTCTCGTGACGTAAGTGAACAAGTAGCTCTGGAAGAGCGACTTGAACAGGCTGTTCAAGTCGCTAATAGTGCTAATAACGCAAAGACTGAATTCTTAGCAAGGATGAGTCATGAACTTCGGACTCCTCTTAATGCCATTTTGGGCTTTGGCCAGCTTTTGGAGCGTGAGGAATTGGATGAGATGGCTGCTGATTCAGTCAAGCGAATCGTTAGTGCTGGCAAGCATCTGCTGTCCTTAATCAATGAGGTTCTAGATCTTGCCAAAATCGAGTCAGGTTACATTTCCCTTTCGATTGAGAATATTGAGATTGGTTCTGTAATAAGGGAGGTGATTTCCATAATGGAACCGCTTGCAAAGTCACGCTCAGTCACTATCAAGGCAGAAGGCGAAATAAATGAAGGAAATCATTTTGTAGTAGCTGATGTCCAGAGATTTAAACAGGTGATGATTAATCTTGTTTCAAATGCAGTTAAGTACAACAAAGAGGGTGGCTTTATAGAGATTTCGATTTCAAATATGGGCGAGAATACGAGGGTAGAGGTGTCTGACTCAGGCAAAGGGATTTCTAAGAAATATTATGACAAGGTCTTTGCGCCATTCGAACGATTAGGTGCTGAGCAGTCAGCAGTTGAGGGAACTGGAGTGGGGCTATCTCTTTGCAAGAAAATTGCGGAGGCAATGAATGGCAAGCTGTATTTCACCTCAGAGGAGGGTAAGGGAAGTAGTTTTTATCTTGAACTTGCTTCATCAATGGCTGAGACGAGCCACCAAGATGTAGTGGAGTATTCTGCAATATCACCTCAAGGAAGTTCCGATTCACGCCACCTAGTCGGGTCGCGTAAAGTCCTTTACATTGAGGACAACGTGGCAAATATTGCGCTAGTTGAGCGCATATTTCAGGCTTGGCCCAGTTTGGAATTAATAACGGCATCGCAGGGAAGCCTTGGATTGGATCTTTTGTCGGCAGACCAGTTTGACATGGTACTTTTGGACTTACATCTGCCAGATATCCAAGGCGACGAGGTGTTACGCCGGATAAAGGCTGACCCAAATACAGCTGAAATCCCGGTGGTAATTATAAGCGCAAGCGCCATGTCCTCTGATGTTAAGTCATTGAACGATCAAGGAGCCGCTGGCTACCTGACAAAGCCAATCGATGTAAAGACACTAGAGGATACTGTTAGATTCCATCTTGGCGGGATCGCCGATGAATCCTAATATGGGCACCAATTTCTAACATATTCACTTGGTCCGGTTAAGTTAGTTCCCAAAGTTCGAATATGTTAAAATCCCTAACAGAAGTAGCAGAGGCTCAGGACTAGTAATCTAGAGATCACGGAAATTGATGGGGAGAAGTGTCAAGTATGAAAATTAGAATTTGTAAACTCTTAATTTGCTTTATTAGCATCGTAGTTTTTGGATCATATCTGATATTGCCAGGCACTTCCACACAGGTTGCCATTGCAGCTACCCCTGGCCCTACCTGGTCAATTGCTAAAAGCTACCCCACAATCACTAATCAACTCAGAGCTATCTCATGCACCACGTCAACTTTCTGTGTCGCAGTGGCAGATACTAACACCATCTCGGGTTCCATTGGGGAGGCTCTTTCTACGACTGATGGCGGAAATACTTGGGTTACTTCAGACTTGCCCGCGTACCCGGTTAACCTTACGGGAGTTTCATGTGCCACTAGTAATTTTTGTGTGGCTACTGGTTACAATCATATATATTTAACTGCAGATGTATTCATTAGCCATGATGGCAGTAGTTGGACTAATGCAAATATCGGATCTAACTCCTGGACTGCGTCTGATGTTTCTTGCCCTACCATAACTTTCTGTGAAGTAGTTGGATCTAACTCGCAAGACCAAGCGGTTGCAATATCCACTGCCGACAGCGGGTCGACATGGAAGTTTCAGACACTCCCGCCAAATGTGAGTGCACTTAGCAGCGTCTCTTGTCCTACAGTTGCTTATTGTGCAGCAGCGGGGAATGGTAACCCTTTGAGCGATACCATAATTTCCACCGATAACTCTGGTTCAACATGGGCTGTGGATAACGTGCCTTATTCCGGACAGTACGTAAGTAGCGTCTCGTGTACTTCAAGTACTTCTTGTATTGCGGTTGGAGATAATTCGATCTCGTCTGGAGCTGTGGTCTTAACAACTACAGATGGAACAAATTGGGTTTCGATATCTTCGCCATCTGACATTTCTTATTTGACAGGCATCTCATGTGTCACAAGTACTTCTTGTGTTGCAGTCGGTGCGAGCACGCAACATATTGGCATCGCACTATTCACAACAGTTGATGGCTCAACAATGTCCGAAGTTCAACTGCCAGGTGGGACATCACAACTATACGACGTCTCATGTGGTACCGTGAGCGATTGTGTAGCAGTAGGTATGGAAAATTCAACTGAGCTCGTGCTAACGACAAGCAATGGCGGTTCAATGTGGACAGCACCAGCGCTGCCAAGTGGCCCAAATGTACTCGATAGCATGTCGTGCCCCACTGTTAGCTTTTGCATGGCAGTTGGAAGAGATAACAATTTGAGCGGTGCCATAGTTGTAACAGCTGATGGTGGCAACACATGGAGCGCCTCAACGGTGTCAAATCTTCCAATGTATTTTAGTGGCGTCTCATGCGCCTCTAGTAATTTCTGCGTAGCTGTTGGTTGGAGCTCACTTAATAACGATTCGGCATTTACTACGACTAATGGCGGCCTTACCTGGAGTCTTGATACGCTACCTAGTAATGCCAGCCCTTTAGAGGCGGTTTCATGTTTTAGCAATTTAAGTTGTGTCGCAGTTAGTTCATATTGGACTGGCTCTAGTTATGAGGGCGTCGCTGTTACTACGACAAATGGTGGTCTTACCTGGAGTCTAGATACGCTTCCTGGCAATGCCAGCTCTCTAGGTTCGGTTTCATGTGTTTCATCTGGTTTTTGTGTAGCAGTAGGCACTGACTCCGTCGGTAACGGAGAAGTAATTTCCACCGCTGATGCCGGTCTGCATTGGAGCCAGGACACTTTACCAGCTGGCACCGGGGAGACGAACGGCGTCTCATGCACCTCAGTTACTTTTTGTATAGTAGTTGGTTCTTTTTGGACCGGATCAAAGAGCCTCGCTTCAGCTATTTCAACCAGCGACGATGGGAATACTTGGTACATTGATCCAATGCCATCTGGTTTGTCTCTCCTTGGAACGGTTTCCTGTACTAGCGGCAACAATTGCGTGGCGGCTGGATCAGATGCCAGTAATCGTCCCGTTACCATATCAACAAATGACGGCGGGAATAGTTGGTCTATTGACTCTCTTCCGTCTGGGATTACGTACATTAAAAGTATTTCTTGTGCTAGTAATTCAGTATGTATGTCGGTTGGAGTTGGGAATACGGCACTGACTGGTTCGGTAATTTTGGACACTCAACCTCTCGTTACCGGTTTGAGTACCAGTTTTGGTTCGTCGCTAGGTGGAACAAGTGAAACCATTTCAGGGTCTGGCTTTTCAAATGCGACTTCAGTCAATTTCGGATCTACTCCTGCGACCCATGTCTCGATTATTTCAGATAATGAAATTACTGTTGCTGCCCCACCTGGGACTGGACGAGTGGACGTAACTGTGAGCACTTCGTCTGGAACTTCGCCGATTTCGGCTCTTGATAGTTTTACCTATTCTTCTTATACCCCAATTACTCCCACTAGGGTGTGTGATACAAGGCCTGCAGGTTTGGGAGTCGCACTTAATCAATGCAACAGTGGGTCCAATCAAACTTTGTCAAACGGACAGACTATAAACGTGCAAGTGTCAGGCTCTAGCTATCCAGTTCCACTAGATGCATCCTCGGTAGTTGTAAATGTTACCGCTACTAATACTACATCGAGTGGTTACTTTAGTATTTGGCCGAGTGGAACAAGTAAACCATTAGCTTCCAATTTGAACTTTTCTCCAGGTGAAAGTGTGCCAAACTTAGCTGAGGTTGGGATAGGGAGTGGCGGCAATATTTCCATATTTAATTACGGAGGTTCAGCCGATGTCATAGTTGACGTCGAGGGGTACTGGGCACCTACTTCAACTATCTCCGGATCTGGGCTAATGTCTCCTTTGTCGCCATATCGCGTATGTGACACTAGAACGGTAGCCTTCGGAGTAAGTCCAAATCAGTGCAATACCGGTGTAAATGGAACTTTGAGTTCGGGGAGTGAGCTAAATATAAACGTTCAAGGAGCAGGAGTTCCCTCTGGTGCTACAGGTGTAGTTGCAAATATCACAGTTGCAAATGCATTAAGCAATGGATTTCTGACAGCCTGGCAAGGACCGGTTGGAAGTGTTCATCCTAATTCATCCAATGTCAATTTTGACGCCGCTAAATC
>JABEUL010000287.1 GCA_013044465.1 Acidimicrobiales bacterium | reverse complement strand
TAACTCCTGCCAAGCACCCACGATTCTATCTAGCGGCGACCCTTGAAACTTGCGCTTGCGCCTACGCCTCGCCTTCAATAGCAATATAGACATTGCAACAAATGTTATTACTAGAAAGGGAAGTGAAATCTCGAAAATATCTAGGATTAAAATCCCAGTGGCATTGTTTCCAGTCACATGCTTTTTTGTCGCGGCGGCTTTTGAAGTGGCATTTTGACTAGCAGCACTGGAGTTCTGACTATTGTCCAGATTGCTTGCAACTACTGGAATATTTGCTGACGAAGCAGGCGGTGCAGGCGGGGATTGATTTTTTTTCGACGAGGTCGGCGGTGTGGGAAAAAATGGATACCACCCTATACCTTGGAAGTCGACTTCCACCCAGGAAGTGATGTCGGAACCTTTTACCTGTATTGTGCCGTTACTTTTTGCCACAGTTCCCAATACAACTCGACAGGGGAGTCCAAGTGAGTCAGCCATTAGTGCCATTGCACTTGAGTACTGCTCAGCATCTCCTACAGGAACTCCGTGGAAAAACTCTGCCATCCGGTATGCACCTGTTCCTGCGACAGACACCGCCTGATTTTTTAGGCCGTCACTGTAAGTACCATCCTGCCTAAGTTTGGTACTTAGGTCCTGAAGCTTTGCAAAATCTGGACCTACTCCGGCAGTTAACGTACTAGCCTTACTCTGAATCACTGGAGGAACATTCGTTGGAGAGGGAAGCGAGATCTTTGCCAAATCTAGTCCGGCTAATTCTGTTGCACTTGGATAATTTGGCACTAGAGCATTTATCGAATATGAATCACCAGGTGATAGAAGTATCGGTTCTGCCAAAGACTGGGTGGCGAAATTGAACTGGACGTTTTGTGCAAGCGAAGCAGCTCTCGATCCTGAAAACTTCATCGTAATAACGTTTCCAACAGAAGGTAACCAAACATCTGAGTATGCATTATCTACTACTGTAACTTCTTGATGGCTGCATCCATATGTGCTAGGGCAAATCAGTTGAGAAATTGGATTACCTGGCTTTACATAATAACCACTTCCACTTGAACCACTTCCAACTCCCCAAATGACACCGTTATAAGAGTCCATTGTTGCAAGTCTTATCTGATCCCCTTTTTCTACCCCAGATACAGTAAACAGCAGCGTATTTTTTTCTGTAACTACATAGTTTCGAAATCCATTGAGTGGACTCGGGTAGGTCTCTGGATTAAAGGGAGGAATAACATAATTGCGAAGCACTACCCTTTCTGAATTACCTAGAAAATACGGGGTAAAGACAATGCCAAATAGTATGGAAAAGACGATCATTATTGATGCCCCAGTGATCGATAAGTTGGTATGTTCTCCAATCAGTTCAGGCCCTTGCTGCTTGCGCAAATAATAAACCCAAACTAAAGCCACACCAAACAATGGAACCGCTCTATCTAAAATACTGATTCCTGAGCTGGTACCTAAAAGTATTCCTGAAACTAAAACTAGGAGAGGTGGCAACAAGCCTAAAAGACGGTATTTCGTCCTACTTGAGATACTAAAACCAAAGTAAGCACCCAGCAGCGTAACGAGATAGGGAATCGTTAAAAGGTAGTTATCTGGACCCGGAGGTAGTTGAGATGTCACGAGCTGCGACCAGCCGCTAATAGTGGTTGTCGCTACTCCATGTATCGAACTTAGTGTAGGAATGATATACATAATTCCAGCATTTGTGGCAGGAGCGCTAAAGAGAAAAAAAGCAACTATAAGAGATAAAGCTTCCAACTGTTTTGGAATGCTTAATTTCATGGCAAGATATGCTCCCACCACGCCCAATAAAGATCCCAGAATCGAAACAATAATTACTCGGTCACCTGGAAATATTGAAAAGAACTCAACTGAAGCGCACATTGTCAGCAAAAAGGCGGCCAGCATTGAAACGAAATTGCCTCGCACAGTCGTCTCTTTGGAATTAATCATAGTCCAGCTCTTAGCAACGGTGAAAGATCTCCCAACTTCTCCAGCTCCAAAAGCGTAAGGTCACCAATCGTAGAAAATTTGTTTCTGTCGGCACCGACTCTAATAGCAAGCAAGGTAGTACCAGCGCCGAAGCGCCTCCCTAGTTTTCGGGCAGATATTGCGTCAAATGAAGATCCAAAAACAAGTACTCCAAGACTTAAATTTTTTGCAACCTTTGACATCTCGTGGACGCTGTCATGTAAATTGCCAACGGTTAGGGGGAAGTTGAGTCTAGATAGAGAGTCAAGGAGTAATGTTGGCGAAGCAGTGGGCAACATTCTTCCGTTAGCGGCACAACAGAGCGACTGCGAGTCACTCATAGCTCTTCGAGAAAGGGATCCAAATACCGACACACCCAATTCGTACTCGTCTTCTCCCGCAAAATCAGAGTCTGTACCTCCTAAAGCAATTCCAACTTGTGAACGCCTAGTATCAACAAACTGTCTAATCATTAATTTACCAGTTCTAGCTGAGGTCTTCCAGTGGATAAATCGACGATCATCTCCTGGTATGTACTCCCTTAAGGTATGAAATGCTATATCGCTAACTGAAAGCTGCGTGCTTTCTTGACCTTCTAGATCTCGAAGTATTCCGGCACCGATTGAGCTGATAGATGTCGTTTTTGGATGTACAAATATTTCAACAGGCTCCACCCAGGTCATTTCACGTCTCAGCAAACCCAGTGGGTCTGAGCGCACGGATTTAACTGGACCAACATTTATTACCCCTCTGCGAGTTGTGGAAACTACTATTACCTCTTCCACTGATGCACTTGGTTGCAACATCGGTAAATCAAATGCAACCTTCCGGTTCCCAACGTTTAGCTCTACACGAAGAGGCAGTAATCTCCTATTTGAATTATTCGCTACCGTAATACTCCCAGCAACTCTCTCCCCCACAACTGCTCTTTTCGGTTTTAGTTCTATCTCTACCTTAAGTTGAGTTGAGCCTAATAAAAATGCAGCAGCTACAAGCAGAGTGCCTATGCATGCAAGGCCAAGAAATAAAAACTCAGCCCAGGAGAACTTTTCGCCAATTATGATACAGACTATTCCACTGCCCAAAACAATGAAACCACTTCGATGCACATATGAAGCACTGATTCTGACTCTACCCACAATTGGTTGCGAAAGTTGCTGGGTGAAATGAAGCGCCTGAGACAATCTGTTAACAGACTTTGAGTCTTCCTCTAAGGCAACTTCTGGGTCTTCTACTCTCTCTACGACCGACAATCTATCCAACCTTTAGCGCTGGCGGTTTTATTTCATCCCGTATCTTTGCAAGTACTGACTCGGCGGTGGCACCTGTAAATTCCGCTTCGGGATCAAGTACCACTCTGTGCGAGAATACTGGAAGCATTAAATCCTTTACGTCATCTGGAGTTACAAAGGCTCTGCCCTGCGAGGCCGCCCACACCTTTAGACATCTAACTAGTGAAAGACAACCTCTCACGCTAACTCCTAAGCGTAAATCTACAGATCTTCTAGTTTCTTCGGCAATTCTATTTATATAGGCCAGAACTGAAGTTTCGATATGAGTCGTAGAGGCCAAGGTCGCCATATCTTTCACTGCTTTTGCTGTTATTAATGCCTTAACTCCAGCCGCTCTGTCACGATTAGAAGAATCCGAGAGAATTTTAATTGTAGAGTCGTGATCTGGATAACCTAGCGAAGTTTTAATCAGGAATCTGTCGAGTTGTGCCTCGGGAAGACGGTAGGTGCCAATTTGCTCAATATTGTTCTGTGTGGCAATGACCATAAATGGACTCCCGGTTGGATGTCTAACACCATCAACTGTGACGTTTCCCTCCTCCATGACTTCTAATAACGCTGACTGAGTTTTAGGGGAAGCACGGTTTATCTCATCTGCCAAGACAATTGTTGCAAATATCGGACCCTTATAAAACTCAAATTTGCCGGTCCGTTGGTCATAAATTGTTACACCTGTTACATCACTTGGCAAAAGATCAGGAGTGAATTGGATCCTAGAACTTGTTCCATCCACCGTGTTGGCAATAGCTTTAGCTAAAGAGGTCTTGCCAGTTCCTGGAACATCTTCTAAAAGTAGATGCCCCTCTGCCAAAAGTGCTGTAAGTGAGAGTCGTACTGCTCTATCTTTGCCCAGTACAGCACCTTCAATATTCTTAACAAGCTTGTCAAAAGTTCCGCTAAACCACTTTGCTTGATCTTCTGTCATATTTGACATTTCAGATTTTTCCTCTCAATTTGAAACTGGTCTTTTTAATTCTAGACGTGCCGACACATCGACTAACACTATGGCCAAGGTGAATATACATTCGAATTAACTGTAACGCCATTTCCGTAAATCTCTACTTGGATTGCGTGTCCACTATTACCATCCACGCAAAAGTAACCGCTTTGAGGCAGTGAAGCATTCCCCGCACTATTTGTAGTCACTTGAGCATATGACGCAGGGTTAGGAGAGGGCCAAAACTCACTTCCGTTGTCAGTACATAAGAAATTGTATGTCGTATTTGGAGCAAAACCGCTTAAAGTTGCATCCACGTAGTAACAACCTCCAGAACAACCACTAACAGATGTCGTATATGCTCCCGGTGATATGGTTACTTTCTCAGCCGGAGGAGGAGGCGGTCCGGTTGATCCGCTAGCTGATGCCGTAGAGCTAAGTCCACAGGTATCCGTTGCTGTCAGATCTATAGAGTATGTCTGGCTATATCCAGTTCCAGCAGTATCGCTTCCACCTCCTGGAGCACCAACCGTTCCTGAATTTACTCCAGGTATTGTGTAGCTAACTGAAGAGATCGGGCAGCCATTTGACGAAGGGTTAGTCCAGTTAAATGTTACGGTAGTACTGCCTTGAACCACTGATATTTTCGGAGGAGATGGCGGTGCATCTGGAGTGTAAGAAACTGAGTTGCTTGGTGAATCACAGAACTCCGGATTGCAGGCTTCGACCTGGAAAGTGTAACTCTGTCCATTTGTAAGTCCCGATACGGTCCCACCCGGACCAGAAAATCCCACTTTGGATCCACCATTTTCGATGTAATAATAGCTAAGTGATTGATTCGGAGTGGGAGTCGAGAAGTTAAGTGTGACGTATCCACTTGTTGGAGGTGAGTTCACTGAAAGATTCCCAACATTTGAAACCTGAGAGTACGGCGTCATGGCACTGGACATTGGACTGGGTTGCGAAGTTCCCGCCTTATTTGTAGCACTTACTGTAAAGGTGTAGGAATTTCCTGTCGAAAGTCCAGAAACCTGATAGGTCATAGTTGTCCCAGATGCAGCCGGTACTTTGATGCTGTTAATCAAAGATGAACCTTGGTAGACATAAACAGTGTAGTAAGAAATTGCATCACCTCCATCTTGAGAAATTGTAGTTAGAGTGTTCCATGTTACATTCAACTTAGATCCAGTTGGGTCTGAGGTATCCCAGGAGTCACTGGCTCGCCCAGGGGCATTTGGCACAGTTGCAGGTACAATTGGAACCGACGACGGGCTAAAGGATCCAGCTCCCGCAAGATTAACTGCCTGTACCTCGAAAGTATACGATGAACCATTTGTAAGTCCTGGCCATGTATATGATGTTGCACTTATGCAGCCGGGATTAGTTCCCTGGTTCGGGGTTATTGATAGGTTGTAACACAAGATTTGCGTCCCCTTGTTGGATGGAGCAGCCCAAGAGATCTTGACACTTGCGTTTCCAAAACTTACTTGGGGTGCACCAGGCGCTGAGGGTACTACGTTTGGCATAACCGCTTTTGATGGCTGGCTTGGTGGTCCTTGACCAACTTTATTTATGGCCGCGACCTCGAATTGATAACTAACTCCATTGTTAAGTCCAGTAACAGTACAAAGATTGGAATTGCAGATGAGTGGTTGTGTGCCACCTGAAATCAAATACTCATAAATAGGTGAGCCATTGCTAGCCGGAGTTGAATAAGAAAGTTCGACTGAAGAATCTCCAATAGAAACAACGTTAGGTGCCGATGTCACCCCTGGCACTCCAAGAACTGTAATATTTATCACTCCCGACACCTCGCGACTAATGTCTTTCGTTCCATCTTCGACTACGTAGCTAACTACTGCTTGTCCGGAATAACTCTTAGAAGAGGTAAAGGTAACTACTCCAGGTGCACTGACGTAAGCAACTCCCTGACCAGTAGAAACGGTCGCAGAAAGAACAGTCATGGGCTGTGTCGGAATTGGGTTAACTACGTATGATTTAAGAACATCTACTGCCACTTCCACCCCTTGGTTAACAGTTACAAAAGCTGGCGTCGTTGTGGCAAGTGGAGCAGTTGAGCTAACAATGTCAAATTGTACGCTTCCAGTACTACTAGACACTCCACTTGAAAGCGTAAAGGAGACCACAATTTCGGTCCCTGATTTGATGCCTTGAGGCGTAATAGAAAGCGAACTGCCCGAAAGGACAGCACCTAAGTTACTTGGGGCTCCCGTCAGAGCCGAAAAATTAACTGATTGGTTTGAACTGAAGGTAGTCGTATAGGTCATTAGATCTACTACTAAATTCTTGCCAAGTGCTGCATTAATAGTCGGGCCATAGAAGATAGGCGGCTGCACGACTGTTGGTTTAATCTCAACTGGAATTGTGATCTCTTGGCTTAAGCTTCCGACTGAGTCGTCTACTGTGACTAAAATTGATGCAGGGCCTGCATAATCATGAGTTGGACTAAAGGTAATCGATTTTTGGCTGATTGCAGTCGCTATACCTTCTGAGCCACTAACACCAGCAGAGCTACTTAGTAATACTGGCAGTTCTGCTGAATCTTTAATATAGCTATTAACGTCAAATGTTACTGGAGTATTTGCATCAGTTACAACTATTGACCCAGGAATTAATGAAAAGTTGTTGGTCTTAAGTGGAGGAACAGTAACAGTTGCTGACGACTGGCCATCTTGGCCTTGCACGCTATATACGTAAGTCTCCCATTCGTTGGTCAATGAAAATGAAGCTTGCGAAGCTGAAAGTAGAGTTGCCCTTCCGCCGCTATTGGGGATCGAAACTACCTTTAAATCGGACTGAGTGCCGTCTGGATCACTGGCATTTTCAAGCAAATTTACCGTAATGCTTGCAGCGTTGAAAGCCACAGTTGAAACAACAATATCTTTGACTACAGGAAGTGCCTTGTAGCTGGAGTCAGTTGTGACTGTAAGCTCACCACTACTTTGTCTTCCATGAAAATCAGTAATAGTATAAGTAATAGTCGAACTAGAGTGATTAGAAGACGGAGTGTGAACTTCAATATTTGAACCAGAAATTGAGGCAGTTGCGTTTGATACTTGCAGTGGAACTGAGGCATCAAGTCCAATAGTTAGACCTTCTGGACTGTAGTCATTATTAAGCACAGGAACATCTACTGTTCTACCTGGCTGGGCAGTTATATTTTGAGGAGGGGCAACCGGGGCTCCAACAATTCCTGGAAGGGGGGCTACTCCAACTGAAATTGTAGACGAGGCAACCTGGCCATCTTGACTTCTCATCTCATATGTAAATGTGTCGGTTCCGCTTTTGTTCGAATAGGCTTGGTAGGTAATTGAATTGGGACTTTGAGATGAAATGAATCCAAGCTGTGGCTCACTTGTGACTCCTACTAAAGAAACAGATTCTCCACTTGGCGATATGGAAGCAGTAGGTATATTAATAACCACCGAGCTTCCAGAGATAACTCTGGCAACAATAGGTACTGGTACTGGTGCTTGATTAGTCTGCGCAGAAAACGGGACTACATTTACGTCGATAGTAGAGCTTGATGTTAATCCTTGACTATTTGAAACTGAATATTCAATAACTGCCTGACCAGTATCTAAAGGTGCTTGATACTCGATAGTGTTGTTATCGGCAAATGCAAATCCGCCTATTCCGCCCTGAGACGTATCAACTTTTACACTTTGTGCTGCTATTGTAAGAGCACCTCCGTTTGGATCGCTATCTAGACTTAATGGGTTTAGGTCAACTACACTTCCCTCCATTGCAGTAGCAGTCATAGGAACGGTAACTGGCCCAGGGTTGGCTGAGTTAGAAGCTGGAAGAATCACTATTGGAGCAGTTGTAGAGTTAACCCCATCACTAATGGTGTAATAAATTGTCTCTGAGCCTGAGACAATTTGATTAGAAGTTACTACCACCTCTTGATCTTTGTATACCGAAGCAGTTACTGGGATTCCAGGTGGAACGTCAACGGATTGCACCACTAAAATACTTCCATTTGGATCGCTCGCATTTGAAAGCACGTGAACATAGTTGGGAACTCCGGGACTTAAGTAAGCGAAGTTGACCCCGGCAATTGGCTGGCTAGAGGTTTCAGGAGAACTCACATCTACTCTTATTACTGCATTATTGCTAACTTGCGGAGTGCCAGAAAATGGTTCGTCAGCAATAGTGTAATCAATATAGTACGTACCTGGTGTGGAGGCGAGAAACCCAATAGTTCCATCAATATAATCCGGTGTAACTTGAGCGCTACCACCTCCAGAAACTGAGGCCAATCTTAGTGGCGCACCGTTTGGATCTACTATGCCAGCAAGGGGATTGATATCAAGTGGCACCAAAGTCCTGGTGGTCTCATAAATATTGGGTGCAACGGGTGGTGTTGACTGGCCGGATGGCAAAACCGTAATGCCTATTTGCTCAGTTGAGCTTTCACCTTGGTCGTCACTAACTGTGATGTTTAGTACCCTAAAAATTGGCGGACCAGTGGCACGGAAAATAACTGTGCCACTAGCCAAAAACGATATCGTGTCAGCTGTATCTCCAGAAACTCCTGTAAGCTCCATTGGATTTCCTACTGGATCCCACCAGCCCTCTAGGGCATTGAATGTAATGACTTGTCCCTCACCTACAGTCAACTCTGGCGCTTTCGAGGGAATCTTTGGCGGGATATCTACCGATCGAGGGTATATCTGTACTATGACTTCTGAGCTAGCAGTTCCCCCTTTGCCATCAGAAATTGTGTAGGGAAACTGGATTGTTCCACTCGCATTTGAATTAGGAGTAAATTGAAACTCCTGTCCTGAGTCAATAATTTCAAGCTGACCCTGTGAAGAAGGCAGCGATGTGGGACTAACTAAGGTGAGAATATTTCCGCTAGGATCAGAGTCGTATATTAGAGCAGGTAGTACTGTTAATTCCCCTGGATGAGCACCAAAATATGCCGGATTGGCAACAGGAGGAAGGTTTGGTGTGGAATCCAATGCATTAGCTTTACCAGTTCCGCCGGGTTTAGTTTGAGGGTGAGAAGCTAATTGCAATTGAGCCCAGTTATTTACTAAAACAGTTTTATTGTTTGCAATCAACCAAACGTTGCCGTTTTGGGTATCATTGAGTGCAACCACGCCATCATTTACCCTAAAGACAAGTTGATCACTACTGGAAATTCCACTAATTGGTGATGAAATCGGCGGCAGATTTCCGCACTGATATACATAGTTGGCACTATTTTTCCAAGCAGCATTGATGCAGCCTTGGGCGAACACAGGGGCTACGGGAGGGCCTGCTACCTTAATCGAGCCAGCTATATTCACAGGAGTTCCACCATCTATTGGAATTTGAAAAAGCCCTGAGTCAGACGAAACATAAACTGAGCTGCTGCCAGTCGATGGCTGTTGCAAAGCAAATTTAGTTCCGGGTACTTTGACTTTCGCTCCGTTTGGCAACCAGAGTTCACCACTGCGTACATCTAATGCCACTGGTTGTGATCCAACTGCGGAGATGGAAAGCTCTCCAGTTAGACCAGTTGAGTCAACTGAACTATGTAGAACTCCACCACTATCTGAATAAATATTAGTTATGGCTCCATTTGTTGGATCTATTAGATGTACAATCCCATCCAATCCCGAAATCATCTCTGTTGATAGAGACAGATTACTAAGAGCTGGTTTATCTCGCAAACTAAAGTTCTCAATCTGGCCATAAGTAGCAATGTATAAGTCGTGGCTACTTTCAGAAAGAATCCCGATGTAACCACCTCCCATAGAAACTTGCGAGTTCTGCCCAATAGAAATGCTAGTTCCAAGGGTAACGGAGGCGGGATCAAGCGGCCTTAGCAATCCTTGTGGCATATCGTATGCAAAGACATTTAAACCATCTTGATAAATATCTGAAAGAGTTTGATTCGTATTAGCTGCGCCATCTAACTGTTCAATCTGATGATTTAACCTTCCAATAAAAAAATCAGACGTCTTAGTAACCCAGACTGAATCATCGCTCAAGTTTACCTTTGCAACTTGAACTCCTTTAGAAACATATGCAGCTACTACGAGGGAAATAATAATCAGAATCACTCCGAATATCTGACCGGAAACGGACTTGTGTGACCTTATCCAAGAGCTTGCTTTCTTTAAGTATCTAGTTGCAAAATTCAGAACCGACTCCTAGCAAACTTCTAACTCTGACTTTTTTGCCAACTCATACCCAGCCGAAATCTCCAGACCATTGCGACTACAAAAATGCATTTGGAATCATCCTCATTAAAGGATTCTACCTAAACGGCATAGTTTGGAAGCTAAAGTGCTAAAATCTCCTGGATACAACTAGGACACCCTCTCTAGAGCACTTTTTAACGCTAACTCAAGGTCACTTTTGTCAACGTGGCTTAACTTTACATTTTCAGGATCGGAGTTCTGGTCACCTGTGGATTGGACTAGCCATGCGGAAGACGAAGTTGAAGGCATCCAACTTGAAAGCGCCACACGAGAAACGTCGGAGTCGCTGCCGTTGAACGTTATCAAAACTGTCGGTGACTCACCTTTAAGCGATGCAGCCAGACTGGTGGAGTCAACTTCTGCACATTTGGAATTAGGGTTCCATTGTTTAATCTTCCCAATTACAGTCTCGGAGTCAAGATCGGAGAGTTTTGACACTTCTTTGATCTCAATTGCATCACAGGCGTGATCAGGAGAATCATCCATTATTGATATTCCAGAAAGGCTACAAAGCCTGTCATAAAACTCTGTTATTTCAAACTCAGATATAAGGTGCTCATTTGCTCTCCCCCATGCATGCAGGAGAGCTTTTCCATTACTTTTAACCATATCCCAGACTATTGAATCTTTAGCATCAAAAATGGACACGACAACTCTAAGCTCTGGACTACACAAGAGCTTTAAGAGTACTTCGTTGGGGGAGTTGGACTCCTGGCCTTCTCCGAGAGCCGGTGGAATACCTCTGCTTGCAAGCACACGAGCGGCAAGATCAAGAGTTGGCTCGAGACCTGCTGAATCTGCTTTCGAGTTCATAGCAGCGGGTACGCCTGGAATATAGGGAAGGTCTCTTGATAGCGAAAAGAGAAATAACTCTTCAGCGGTGATTATAAGTGGTTTATCTTCTTGCATTCTTTCTCCTAATTTACCAAGGTGGGAAGCTAACATGTATATTACTTACGAAGTTGCCTACTGTACTACTGACATCATTTACAGCAGTTCCAGCTCCTTGAATTACTCCTTTTCCGACGTCTTCAACTCCGCTCACAACTTGGCCCCCAATATATTGGGCACCCCTCGAAGCATCGCTCAGCATATTTGGATCTAAGTTGTAAACAAATTCACCTAACTGAATGCCAGCACCTGCCGCTATTAGTACGGCCCCAACTGGTGCTGCAGGGGTAAGGAGCATAACTCCTCCGGCTCCTTCTGCAATATCTGATACCGAACTCAGCCCATTTTCAACCGTCGGGACACTCCAACCGGTTTTTTGGAGTGAGCTAAAAAAAGCAGGCGCACTATGAGCAAGTTGAAATAGTGAAACCGC
Organism: Acidimicrobiales bacterium; assembly: GCA_013044465.1. Classification (GTDB taxonomy): domain Bacteria; phylum Actinomycetota; class Acidimicrobiia; order Acidimicrobiales; family JABEUL01; genus JABEUL01. Next base: position 958 of record JABEUL010000287.1, on the reverse strand, counting down.
CACCCCCAACGGCGCTAAGACCTTGGAAGCTACGTCAAGTACTCCCGAATCTGCAATGGTCCCCAGTATTCCATTAGTTTCTACTCTTTCAAGCGTCATGAAGTATCCAAATACAGGATCATGTTCTAAAGTAGCAATCGTCTTCATCCCACCCTCTCCAACTTGGAAAATAGACTCTAGACCTGAAAAAAAGCTAAACCCGCCAGCAACCCCTTGGGCAGTTTTATTACCAAAAAATCCCTCAATTGTCTTGAACCAGCTCCCAGAACTCCCACCGCCAACACCACTTGCCTCTCTCTGAGCCTGTGCATTGGACTTTAAAAGTGTTGCAGCTTCTCTGAGTCCAGATACGGAGTTTTCAAGCATTGGAGAATGTTTTGAGCTCCAAAGTTCTCTTGACATATTTGCATCTGGGCCCTCCCAGCGAGCGCTTAATAGCCCAGCATTAATTTGGCCCCGTATTGTATCGAGTGCCTCTGCTGCTCCTTGAACTCTGAGCGCTAGTGCATCTAGTTCATCTGGGTTTGCTCCCCACATTTGTGCCACTTGCTATCTCCCGTTATATGGTGCTCTGTCAGATAAGAACTACCTGACAGAGCACATCTTATGACTAATTTCCGGTGGAAGCCTGCTCCTGCTGGTTGGCATTCTGGATAGCAAGCTGAGCAGCCTGATGTAGACCTTGACAAACATTTCTTAGATTTGGTGAGTGCTGTGAAGTCCACTCACTCATAAAACGCTGTTGATCTGGTCCAACCCACTGGGTCGAGTTAAGTGCTGAGGTCAATTGAGCGCTAAGTGACTCAATCTCCCCCGCAGCTTGCGACATCTGATTTGCCAACTGACGAACCTGATCAACATCCATACCGTAAAAAGACATATATCCTCCTTAATAGCTTACGTCTAACAGTTTATTTGAAATTGTGGCAGTGTCAATGGGGAGATCTACCCGGGCCAG
>JABEUL010000286.1 GCA_013044465.1 Acidimicrobiales bacterium | reverse complement strand
TCGTTGAACCTTGTTCTATCGTGAAATCAACATCTTTTAATGCCCAGAAATCATGCACCGGCACATGACCCATGTGAAGAACACGCTCTTTTAACGAGTTGAATCTCTGGTCAGGAAGCCTAAAGCGTTTAGATAAATTTTCAATTGAAACCGCAATCCCCATCAGAGTTCCTCGGCAAAATTAGGTTCCAGTCTGCCAAATACAATTAGCGAAATGAGGAAAAGGAAAATTGAAAGGACTAAAAATACAGACAACATAGATCCATACCATGCCAAGGATTGATCAGGGAGTACTTTTACGATGCCATGGGGCCCCATGGGGGAGATTGATCCATAAAGAACTCGCTGAAACGCCAATACTATTGATGCCATAGGATCGGAGAAATATAGCCAAGTTAAATGCCTCCTAGCTAAACCTGGCGCCATTGTCGAGACATAAGAGTACACAATTGGTGCTCCAAAAAACCAAGCAAAAGTAGCAACTTCAACAAAGTGCTGAATGTCCCTGTAGAAAACGTTGAGAGCACTTAACAAAATGGCCAGGGCAGATGTAAAAATTATCAGAGTCACAACTGCCAACAAGAACAGCCAAAATGCCGAATAGTCTGGAGTAGTCCCGATTATGGCGATTGCCACAGCCAGCACTATGAATTGAAGCGCAAAAAATACAAGAGCTTGGCCAACTTTAGCTAAAGCCAAAATTTCTCTTGGAAATGCAACCTTTTGAACTATTGCCGCATTTTCTATTACCGCGGTCGTGGACTGCATTATAGATGAAACAAATAAATTCCATGCAAGTAATCCACTCATCAAATACACGGCAAAACCTGGAATTGCTGAATGCATCACCACGTCAAATACGAAATACCAGACGAGAAGCATAAAAGCTGGGTTCAGCATCGACCAGGCAAAACCAATTGTTGAGTTTCGATACTTTGTGGACAACTCTTTTCTAACAAGATAAAAAAGTAGCTCTCTTCGACTCCAAAGAAGGACAAGGCGGTCCTTTAGACCTGGGCGTGCCGATACAACTCTTACGGTTGATGAAGACAGAACTGCTGGGGGTCTCTTTTGTGGTTCCAGCTTAGAAGAAGAAGTGATGTCAGCCATAGCTGTGGCTTTACTTAATTGCTCCGAATCTTCAAGCACTGGCACCTGTTCGTGCGTGGCTTATAACTTCGTCAATAAATCCGTAATCTTTGGCTTCTTGTGCCGTGAACCAACGATCTCGATCAGAGTCAGCTTCGATTTTCTCCACAGGTTGGCCAGTATGCTCGGCTATTCTCTCTGCCATCATTCTCTTAAGATAAACAATCTGCTCAGCTTGAATTGCAATATCTGCCGCTTGTCCCTGCATCTGTCCACTTGGTTGATGCATAAGAATCCTTGAGTGAGGAAGTGCATATCGCTTCCCGGGAGTTCCTGAGCACAGAAGAAACTGCCCCATAGATGCTGCGAGTCCGACGCAAATTGTGGCAACGTCACAAGATACATATTGCATAGTGTCATAAATTGCCAATCCGTCAGTCACAGATCCACCGGGTGAATTTATGTATAGGCTGATGTCTCGCTCAGGCTCTTCGGCAGCAAGTAAAAGTAGTTGGGCACATACCGAGTTTGCCGAAGCTTGATTGACTTCGGTTCCCAGAAAGACAATCCTTTCTTTCATCAATCTTTGAAAAACATCAATGGTGGGATCGCCAATGCCAGATGATGCTCTTATGTCAAGGCCGGTAGGAAGTATCATTCTTGAATCCATACTTATAAGGCTACCCTCTACGGCACCCTCGGCATGCTCATTTCGCTCCACCTGACCTCAAATCGGCGCGAAAACCAAGGTCTGTGACCAAAATGTAGATCAGAAATTAGGAATGAAGACTAAATGCTAAATGAAAGTCTGCGTCTAGCTTTGTCGTTGGGCCTCTCAACTCTTTCAAGAGCATGAATAAGTTTGTCGATCACACGATCTAGGGCTACGCCTGCCTCGGGCCCACAAGCGTGAGCTCGAATTATTAGACCATGACCTTCCATCATCACGTCGCAACGATCTCTCTCGCTTATTCGGGGATTTCGCTCTTCGGAGAAGCGCACTTCCGCACGCTCCAAGTGATGGTCATGCCGGTATAGGCGATCAAGCTTTTCGGGCACGCGTGCCCTAATCTCATCTGAAACACCTGGCGTTCGATCCACTAAAGTGATCACCATTTGCCACCTCCTATTGTTTGAGGGTCCTTGTGTGATCTTACAACTACTTTATAAATTTGCAAGGGTTTTAGGGAAAAATTTATACGTAGCTGACAATAAGTGCCATTGCGCGTGCATTTCAAGCAAAAACACGCTACCTTCGTAATATGACCACAGTTGACCATGCAGTTGGTGCATTTAGCCAAAATCCGCCATGGGTTGTCAACCCTGAGGAGATGTCTTGGCGTGCTGGCATTGGAGAAATCAGACATTCTACAAGGGCTGAACTCCCCCTTTTACTCCAAAAAGGAAGAAAGCCCCCTGTAAAAAGGGCATTTCAAGTTGTATTTACTATCCTTAGAGCTTTCATCCCGTGGTTCTTCGGTGCTAGGAGAAAAGGTGGAGAGGCCTCAAGATCAGATCTTTCCAAAAGGCTTAGGGTAGCTTTCACCCAACTTGGACCAACATATATAAAACTAGGCCAAATACTCTCATCTGGTGAAGGTATATTTCCTGCTGAAGTTGTCGATGAATTCAAGCTGCTCAGAGATAGAGTTCCACCTGAAACTTTCTTGGATGTTAGAGCCACAATTGAGCAAGATCTCGGAATGCCTCTTGAATCAATCTTTAGTGAATTTTCCTCTTCACCCCTGGCTGCAGCATCAATTGCCCAGGTACATGTGGCTAAGCTCAGAGACGGGCAGGAAGTGGTCGTAAAGGTTCAACGGCCAAAAATTAGCCAGCAGGTAAGGCAAGATTTAGCTGTAATGAACTGGTTAGCCCCATTTTTGGTGGGCAGGATTCCCGTTTCGTCATTGGCCAACCCTCCAGCTTTGGTGGAACTATTCGCTGACACGATACTAGAGGAGCTGGATTTTCGCCTGGAGGCCCAAAATATGCTCGATGTAGCAGAAGTCTTAGCCACCACTGATCAAAGATCTATCGTCGTTCCGAGGCCCCATCCAGATCTCATTACGAGAAGAGTATTAGTAATGGAGCGACTTTCCGGCTTTGCATGGGATGATGTGGCTGGGATGAAATCAGCCGGCGTCAACACAGAAGTTGTGTTGAGAGCAGGAATGATTTCGTTCTTAGAG
>JABEUL010000285.1 GCA_013044465.1 Acidimicrobiales bacterium | reverse complement strand
GCTTTTACACTACCCCAGTTAAAGCACTTTCCAACCAGAAGTATCGGGATCTAAAGAGTTTGGTGGGCCCTGATAATGTGGGACTTTTAACTGGAGATCGTTCCGAGAACCCAGATGCCAAAGTAGTTGTAATGACAACTGAGGTGCTGAGAAACATGCTTTATGCCACTGGTACCCCAAAGGAACTTCACGCTGTAGTTTTAGATGAGGTTCACTACCTAAAGGACCCATACAGGGGTGGAGTTTGGGAAGAAGTTATTACACATTTAAGTTCAAATGTTCTATTAATTGCTTTATCTGCAACTGTTTCAAACGCGATGGAACTTGGAATGTGGCTAGAAACTGTACACGGTCCAACAAAGGTTATAGAGCACTCGAAGCGTCCGGTGCCGCTCCGATTTGAGATGTTTTTCAATTCGTCCGACGAATCGGCTATGAGGATGGAGTTAATTTCAAGTAAAGGTAGAGCCAAAGGATATGAGCAGTTCGTTAATCTCATAAACCTCTCGCATCAAAGAGCATCACATTTTCCATATAGTCACTCGATGGGTAGTGATCCGAGATTAAAAAGACCTCATAAGTCAGCGGTAGTTGAAGATCTCAGGGAATCCAATCTCTTGCCAGTTCTTTATTTTGTGTTTTCAAGGAAAGGCTGCGATCAGTCGGTCAAGGATGCAATATCTGAAGGCCTTTGTTTGACGTCTCCCAAAGAGCGTAAAGAGATACAAGAAATTGCTTTTGAAGGCGTCCATCTGTTAACTGACAGTGACTTAGAGTCGCTAGATTTTGGAACTTGGCTTCACTCCCTTGAAATGGGTTTTGCCTCTCACCACGCTGGGGTAGTCACACCTTTTAGGGCAATCATTGAAGTTTGTTTTCAAAAGAGTCTGGTAAAGGCAATATTTGCCACCGAGACTATGGCATTAGGGATTCACATGCCAGCGCGATCTGTGGTCTTGGACGGGCTTGTAAAGCGTTCAGATGCTGGGATGCGTGAACTTGAACCTGGAGAGTTTACCCAGATGGCTGGTCGGGCTGGTCGGAGGGGAATCGATCAGGTTGGTCATGTTGGCTTGACCTTTGATGCGAGGTTGGAGACAAAGCGGGTAATGAAACTCATTCAATCAAGAGATTTTTATATCGAATCTACTTTTCATCCCTCATATAACGGGATTGCAAATTTAATTCAACGCCATGACTTCAAAGAGATTAGACATATTTTTTCCAGTTCCTTTGCTGCTAGATATGGCAAAGAAGAACTTCTCTCAGAACTTTATGGTCGAAAGGAAATGCTTGAGAAGTGGGGATTTCTAACTAACTATGACAACAGGATTACGGAGAAAGGACGGATGTTGTCAAAGTGTTTTAATGAATGCGATCTTTTGATAGTTGAAGCCCTAGAGGAGGGCATTTTTAGTGGACTTTCACCTGGTGAACTTGCGGCTCTTGTTTCATGTTTTGCTTTCGAGATGAGACCAGGCAACTTAAGGGCAGGCTTTAAACCAGTTAGGACGCCAAGCCAAACTAAACCGCTAAATCGTTTCCAAAAAAAGAGTAAATACCCAAAAGAGGCACCCTTATTAAGAGACCTTCCTGGGAAGAGTTCTTCAATATCTGAGAAATTCATAGATAAATGGGAGGATCTGATGGATTTATCCAGGGATATTTCCATAGATGAGAGGTCATTTCATCTTCCATTGATCCGCCAGGTTAATAACTTATTTGCCAATGCCGCCTATTTTTGGACAAGTGGAGCAACATTTGCAGAAGCACTTGAGGTTTCTCCTGTAACGGGCGGTGATTTTGCAAGGACCATGAGGGGTATTTTGGATCTCTTAATGCAACTCACTCAGATAGCAAGCGAAACTTCCCTTGTAGCCGCGGGTCGAAAAGCCATAGATATAATCGATAGGGGCATAGTCGCAGCTTCTTCAACCAGCTGGAACGTTGTAGAAGAGTCCCAGGACTTTAGCGATATTGAGAGCATCCGCGATTAACTGGTCCTGAGGTACTAATTTTGAAAAGGCAATGTCCTATCCTTATGTAGCAGAGAGCTTCGAAGAAGATGAGCGGTCGGTTCTGAGGCGGTATTTCACGAACCTCGATAAGCCAGTATTTGCACTCGTAAATCTTCCTGAGGTTGTAAAAGGAGCCCTTTTTGCGAGGTATTCACGTTCCTCCAAGAGTCTTAGACGCCTATTTTTAGACGAGTTTGTAGATGATCTTGATATCTCAGGCGATCTCACCATAGATGCCACAATGGGATTGAAAAGAGCAGAAAGCCTGTATGAAAAGGTATTTGTGGAGTACGGCGATGACTCGGTAGCTCAACTTGGAGGAGTTCATCTAGCATGTGAACAGGCTTCCAACATCTTGACCAAAATCCTCGAGTGGGGCCGAATCATGTCCTACCTCGAGCAGTCGACTCGCTATATTGCCTACGATGCCCGACTTTCTAATGGCCACTACCGCTATTACAGGGATCCTTCGATCTTAGATTCACCACTTGGTGCGAGATATGTCGGGGATATGGACCGAATTTTTGACAGCTACGGTGAAATGCTTCCCAAGATGGTGGCTGCAATATCCAGGCTTTACCCTAAAAAAGACTCCGATTCAGAGATTGCTTGGCGCAGTGCCGTGAGAGCTAAGGCTCTGGATTCAATTAGAGGGCTCCTGCCAGCAGCTTCGCTTTCCAACGTCGGAATCTACGGCTCTGGACAATCTTTTGAGAACTTGCTATTGAGAATGAGATCTCATCCGCTTGAAGAAGCGAGGTTATATAGCGACATGATGCTAGGAGAGCTTCGGAAAGTTATCCCGTCGTTTTTGGCTCGGGTAGACAGACAAGAAAGGGGTGGTCTTTGGAGCGAATATATGGCCCAGACCCGAGACAACCTCTTGAGCTTGACTGAAGTGATGCTTCCCAGAGGAACCAAAAGCGCCCAGAGTGGTGTGGAACTAACCGAGTTCGATCCAAAAGGGGAGATTTCCGTAGCGTCCGCTGCACTTTATCCTTACTCTGATCGCTCAATGGACGATATTAGGTCACAAGTGGAATCTCTCGATTTAGTGGCTCTGAGAGATATTTTTATGGCTCTGGTTGGAGACAGATCGAATAGGCGGCATCGTCCAGGAAGAGCTTTTGAAGCCACAAATTACACATTTGACATAATTTCTGATTATGGTGCTTTTAGAGACCTTCAACGTCACCGACTACTCACTCTTGATTGGCAAGCATTGGACGTAAGTCTTGGGTGGGATGTGCCCACATTGGTGACTGAGGCCAAGTTGGCTGACGAGTTCAATTCAACTATGGAGAGAAGTTTAGAACTGTGCGAAGCCCTGAAAGATGATTTTGAACACCAAAGTCAGTATGCAATAGCTCTTGGGTTTAAAATTAGGTACAAAATGACCATGAATGCCAGGGAAGCAATGCACATTATTGAGCTTCGATCCTCCCCACAGGGCCACCCTTCCTACAGAAAGATCGCTCAAGAGATGCATCGCCAAATCGCAGATGTTGCTGGACACCATTTGATTGCTGGGTCTATGAACTATGTTGACTACTCAGATCCAGAGTTGGAGAGACTTGAATCAGAAGAGCGGATTCTCAAAAAAAGAAATCAGTCTGCAGCTGGCCATATTTCCTGACGTTAATGTCGTGTTTTCACTCTAAGTGAACATAATATTGCGCAACTCTCTACCTGGCACTTTGGGAATAATTCCTAGTAGATCGATTGAAATTACATTTGACGCAAGTGCAAAAATGTTGCATTAATATGAAGTCCCACTTTAATATGTCGACAAAAGTTGGTTGTGTGAACTTTCTGAAACGACTATGGTGGGGCTGTTGCGAGTGGCGGGGGTCCAGGAGGCTGAGTAGAGAACGGCGAGGTGGACGCCTTGGTGGTGCCAAAGGTTTCCTGGACCTTTCCGTCCGAGTAATTGTGCACATATATCGTTACTGTTGACTCGTGAAGTTCTACAATCATTGTGATTATAAAGTTCCTGGTCACAACGTTTTTTGTTTGAAATGTATGGAATTGGTTCAAATCGCTGTTATAGTCCCGCGCTTAGGTAATGTACAAGGAGTTAAATGTCTGAAGATGATCTTGAAGTATCTGATCTAGATGAGCTCGGCGAGATTGACGAGGATCTATTGGATGAGGAACTTTTAGAAGAAGATGTAGTTGTTGGTCTTGAAGAAGATGATGATGTTCTAGATCTTGAGGTTGAAGAGGAGGAGGATGAGATCCTCGTGGCTTCACCTGCAGCCATCGTTGGCGAAGAGGACGATGAAGACGATGAAATGATGGGCTCAGAGGACGTCGAGGCCAGCCTAGATGTCATTTTGAAGTCGAGATTGGTTGCTCAAAATGAAATTGACGATATGTCTGACGAGGATGATGAGGCGGTAGACCTTGAGGACCGAACAGAACCTCCTATTAAGGTTCTCCCTAAACAAGACGATGAATTTGTCTGTCAATCCTGTTTTTTGGTAAAAAATTTAAATCAGTTGGCCGACAAGAAAAATCACATCTGCAGAGATTGTGTTTAGAGAGGAATAAGGTTGCCAAATCGTTCACCATTATCTAAGCTCGTAGACATAGCATTTTACGCGCCGGTGGGCATAATGAAGCTTGCTGCTGATTCAATGGACAGGGCAGTCGAGGTGGGAGAGGCATTGGTGACTTCCAAATTAACTGTGGCTAAGGCCGTTGGAAAGTTTACCTCTAACTATGGCGCAAACGAAATCAAAAAGAGGGTGAAAGAACTTACACCTTACAAAACAGAACTTTCAGACCAAGAGCCGGAATCAGACTTTGTGGCAGCAGTCGAGGAAATCCAGGCAGAATCAACATTGGGAACTAAAGCGAGCGAACCAATTATTGAGTGCCTCATATCGGTTGACGAGCTAGCAATCCCAGGATACGATACCCTGGCGGCCTCACAAGTAGTTCAAAGACTTGTGGGATTAAGTATTCAGGATCTCGAAGCAGTCGCAAGTTACGAAACCGCACATAGAGGGCGAAGGACGGTACTTGCTAAAACCGAACAACTGCTAAGCAAGTAAATTGAGCATAAAAGTCGAAGAATTTGCATATTCAAATGGCGAAGATGACAGTCGGCTTGAAATGGAGCGCCTTATTAGGCTTGCCAAGCAGGAAGTATTGGGGAAAAGAGGTGGAAGTGAACTACTCGCTCGATTGGAAACTATTGCCTCAAGCCTTCAAATACAGAAGACCTGGCTTGCGTATTTC
>JABEUL010000284.1 GCA_013044465.1 Acidimicrobiales bacterium | reverse complement strand
GGCACCCTGACTAATGTAAAAAGCAACCAGCGTCGCTTCGCTCCGACTCCGGCCCACATCCACCGGAATCACCTGCCCACATCACTGGAATACGCAAACAGACGAGTTCTAATGCTGCAAGTAGCATTTCCAAGCTATCTCCCCCATACAAAACGGCTGCATACTCCATTACAAACCAGCAGGGAACTTCAGGCACAGTGTTCAGCCACGGATATCTTCTAAAGTTTGCCCATTATAGTTCGGGTGATCCCAACATTTTTCTTTGCGACTCCGCAGGCCAGCCCCTAAAGGAGCTTTTAATCACGCCTCCCAATACTGCCTCAGTGTTTCTAACTTCTGTGGACGTAGGAAAGAATTCACAATTGGGATTTGCGGGTAAAACAAAAGGGGCAGGTGGTAAGCCATACGCATTTATTGGCTTGTCAGGTATAGATGGAGTGAAGCCTATCTTTTTTAATACGGGAAAATATATAGCCACTAAAATTGCAGTAGCTGACGATGGCTCTATTTGGGCAGTTGGAGCGACAGGCCCTGACAATAGCACCGTTTCAGGCCAGAGCGTCACAAAGTGGAACAACTACGACACGGTTCGTCATTATTCCTCTAGCGGCATTCTCATGGAGCATTATCTCCCTCGCTGGGAATCGTCGATAGCCTATTCCTCCGTCACCACGGATAGTGCTGGCCAGAAGACGTCGGGACTCTACGATTCGGGGGGCTCACTAAAACAAATAACAATAGATGGTCAGCTCTCCGGATATTCGGGTGCCTGGAATGCCAAGAGACAAGTATTTTTGAGGTCGTCCGGTTCTCAAATAATTTTGCTTGACGGGGAAAATCAATTGGTTTACAGGTGGAATCCGAAAGAGCGCAATTTCGTAGGACAGCCTATTGTAGGATACTTTGTAAAAACGCTTCCAATAATAACTGGTGTTGTTTTGCATCGGAATGGCGACGTGGTCGCAAGCTTAAGATGTAGTGATTCAATTTCGGGTTCACTGCGCGGATTATTTCGACTAGTTCAAGAGTCATCTGGTACTTCCTTGGAGTGGCAAGAAGTTCATGGAACCCTAAATAAGGGCCATGCGCTAGGTAAGTTTGATTCATTGCTTGGAGCGGATGGTGACTCTCTTGTTTATAGTCGCACCAAGGACAAAGGCGACAAATCAACAGCTTTTTACGAGTCTAACTGGTAACTCGAACCTGTTGGAGCCGTCATAAATATTGGAGCTTCAACGCTCGGGCGGAGAGGAAACTTGATTCGGTGTGGACGCATCAGAAAGAGGAACCAAATGAGATTTGATTATCTGCGCGTGCTAATTACTGCGGGCCTCTTGACAGTGGGGTGTTCCAATACCGCGCGAATTCTATGGTCACAGAGCACCAGTTCGCCGCAATCCCAATCTGCTCGCTTACCTGCGAAATTTACGAAGGCTGAAAACGAGTGGAGACAAACACCTGTTGATTTAGCGACTCAGCAAGATAATGTTGCGCCTCTGACACGTGCAGCACGCAATGCATACTGGAAACCAAAGCTCAACGAATATCGAGTTGCTTCACAAAAAGGCCTTGATATAGGCTCTCCAATTGTTCGATACCTAGATGATCGCCTTGATCCTGAAATCAGCACTAACGCAGGATCCATATGGGTCCTAGCACAGTGTGATCATTATCGTGTTATTCCAATTACTCCTGACGCTCAGGTATCTGCGAGTGATTTGATGCTCTATACTGAAATCATATTTAAAATTAACCAGATTCTCTGGCAACCGAAAGTGAGTCTTCTAAAAGAGGGAGAATATTTCGATGCCGAGTTCGAAGGAGGGAGCGCCAAAACTCTCCAAGGAGAAGTGCTGTTACAGAGAATCGGATCTGAGAAATATTTCGTACAACCAGAGCACTCGTACTTATTGCAGATCGTACCATCTCCCGTGGGAAACTTTTATTATATTAATAAACAATGGGATATAACAAGTGGAAAGGCAGTACCAGATTGTCTGGGCGAAGTGATGAGAGCCTCTCACGGTCGATCTAAACTTAACGAAATGCCTATATCTGACATTCCTGAGTACGTAAGTTCATCCATTGCTAAGGAGGTTGAGAAATGAGAAACCTCCACGTTGGTAACATCGCAGTGGTATGTTCCACGGTGCTAATATTGTGCCTCGTTGTTAGGCAATTGAATGTAATCGCGCAGAGCGGCTGCCCAGGATATACACAGGCAGTTACAAATAGTGGCACATTAGCTGGAATGTCCGACGAGGCACAAATTAATGTTAGTCTGCTTAATAACACGAATGGCACATTTAGTTCGGACCAACAACAGGCGGTGCAGAATGCCATTGATTCCATTACGGGCGTGAGTGGAAACAACCAAGACGCAACCGTTGCGACCACTAATGCTCCGGTTAACCCAGTGAATGGAACACAGAGTAATCCGATAATAGAGATTCAATTGCTAAACCCGACCACTACTGTCCGGTTAGATCTCGAATAGATTCAGTTGGTTAGCGAAAGCTGTTTGGTCAATTCCGTGGAGATTGGGCTGAAGGGCGCATGAAATCTCGGTTTTCTCGAAGATCGATACCGACAGAATCTGTAGACAAGTGTAGAGCGAGGCATCGAGTTTCAGTTCCTTCTTGACGATGGCGATCAGCACATAGGTGGCG
>JABEUL010000283.1 GCA_013044465.1 Acidimicrobiales bacterium | reverse complement strand
GCAAATGGAATGGGTGGACTTATCGCTCCTGAAGTCTTTTCAAAACTTCCGGTCAATCTTGATTTGTTATACGGTGAGCTAGACGGAAGTTTTCCAAATCATCCCGCCGATCCGATTCAGGCGGAAAACCTCGTTGATCTGGCCCGAAGGGTAGTTGAGACTAAAAGTGATGTGGGACTTGCTTTTGATGGAGATGCCGACAGAGTGTTTTTAGTCGATGACTTGGGTCAGCCACTGTCTGGTTCAACCACTACGGCAATTGTTGCCAAATTTATGCTTGAGAAATATCCCGGTTCAACTGTTCTGCACAACTTGATCTGTTCAAAGTCAGTTCCTGAGATAGTTAGAGAATGCGGTGGAACTCCCATAAGAACTCGGGTCGGTCACTCCTTTATAAAAGCGGAGATGGCTGCTAGCGATGCTGTCTTTGGTGGCGAGCATTCGGGTCATTATTATTTCAGAGATAATTACAGGGCTGACTCCGGAATAATTGCCGCAATGGTAGTGCTCTCTGTATTAGTGCGAACAGGAGTCTCTCTGTCGCAGCTAAGGCGTGAATATGAAAGATATAGTGATTCGGGCGAAATCAATACTAAAGTAAGCAATGCTAAAGCTGTACTAGATACGTTGGTCCCTAAGTTAGAGGAGATGGGTGCAACTATTGATCTGCTTGACGGAGTTACTGCCGATTTTGGTGATTGGTGGTGCAACATAAGGCCTTCAAATACTGAGCCGCTCTTAAGGCTTAATGTTGAAGCCTCCAATGAGGACGAATTGCAAAGTAAAGTAAGTATGATAAAGAACCTGATAGGGTCGGTATCAGGCGATTCTTCGGAATCGGATCAATGAAAGGAAAATAACGGTGCCACTTGACGAGACGCTGCAGACACTTTTGGCCTGTCCAGATGACAAGGGTCCACTTTATTATGTTGAGTCCCAAGAGATTCTCTATAATCCCAGGTTGAGGCGAATTTATAGGATCACCGACGGTATCCCAAACCTTTTAATTTCAGAAGCTGAAACGGTGGATGAGAAACAAAACCAGTCGATTATGGGTGAAATTAACTCAAAGAGCATCAAGCCCACTTTCGAAGAAAACTCCTGATTTCCCAAGCGATGTCAGATAGGAGCCCAGATTCGTTAGGCATGTGGGAGGCCACTCTCTCACTTCCTGAACAGATTGAAACTGCTTGCAATCAAGTTCTAGATTTGAGTGGACTTCCAAGCCATGATGATGTTGAAAATTTAGTCATATTAGGAATGGGTGGAAGCGGAATAGCCGGAGATATCACCGTAGCTCTAGGTGGTCCTTTATTCCCGGTCCCAGTTAGTGTGGTCAAATCCTATGAGACCCCGGCTTTTGTAGGCAGCGGTTCATTGGTATTTGCTATTTCGTTTTCTGGGGAAACTGAAGAAACGCTATCTGCAGTCGAGGAAGCATACGAAGACGGTGCCTGGGTAGTTGCTATTACAAATGGGGGAACACTTGCCAGTTTGGCAAAAGAGTGGGAGATTCCACTCATCTTTGTCCCGGGAAGTATTCCACAACCTCGTGCAGGTATCGGGGCAATGACAATTCCAGTTTTAACCGTTCTTGAGCAAGTGGGACTTTTCAAAGGAGCTAAGGACTGGATTTCGGAGTCAGTTTCAAATCTTGTAAGAAGGCGGGATCAGATTGACACTAATGCAGATATAACTAAAGATATAGCTGAAAAACTTAATGGCACAATACCTTTAATTTATGGTGCCTCTGGGATTGGTTCGGTTGCAGTGGATCGATGGAAGAAACAGATTAACGAAAATGTGAAGTCCCCTGCATTTGGTGGAGTCTATCCTGAAGTTTGCCACAATGAATTGGCTGGCTGGGGATTATTTGGAGATATCACTAGGCAAGCCTTGTCGCTAGTCCAACTTAGGGCAGAAGGTAATCATCCACAACTAACCAGGCGAATGAATTGGGTGGCAGAAGTAATGCGCGAGAGCGTTTCGGCAGTAATTGATGTAGAAGCTCAGGGCGAAAATGATTTGGCACAGCTGATGGACCTGGTATTTTTAGGCGATGTAGTGTCACTTCGAATGGCCAACTTAGTCCAGCTAGATCCTGGACCCATTCCGATTCTAAACGAATTAAAGAACTACTTAAAAGGCGAAGCGTGATTCTTTTAGTGGTATAGGAATTGGTTAAATTTCATCGGGTGTGATTACTAAACAACCGTTATGACCGCCAAATCCAAACGAGTTGGAAAGAATTGCCTTTGGTTCCCAAGTCCGATTCTTATCAACAACAATTTCTATCGAGATTTCTTCGTCCACATTTTCTAAACCCATGGTAGGGGGGATTACCCTGTTTCGAATTGAAAGCACAGAGGCAACTGCTTCAAGAGCTCCGGCAGCACCTAGTGCGTGTCCAGTAACACCCTTGATGGAAGTAACTGGTGGGGCATTTTCCCCAAATAATTTGGCAATAGCTTGGGCCTCAGCAAGGTCATTTAAGGGTGTTGAAGTGCCGTGAGCATTTATTTGGCCGATATCAGAAGTAGTCATCCCCGCATCTGATATTGCTCTACTCATGCAAGCAATTGCGCCCCGACCACCTGGAGCCGGTGCAGTGATGTGGTGAGCATCAGCTCCTGAAGATGCACCTTTGATCTGGGCCAAAATAGTTGCCCCTCTTGCCATGGCGCTTTTTCTGGATTCAAGCACTAAAACTCCAGCGCCTTCAGCCATAATAAATCCATCTCTCGACTTGTCAAATGGTTTTGAGACTCCCGAAGTTGAAAGAGCAGTCATATTTCCAAATGCAGCAATAGCTGTCGGAGTAAGCGATGACTCTGATCCTCCTGCAAGAACTATGTCACACCTTCCTGAAGCAACAAGTCGCGCAGCATTGCCAATAGCTTGAGTGCCTGCAGCACATGCCGTAGTGGCGGTTTCACAGGGCCCTTGCCACCCAAAACGCATTGATACAGCAGCCGCAGCGGCATTTGGCATCATCATTGGAACTAAAAAAGGTGATACTCGTCTCGGACCTTTATTCTCATTAATTATTATCTGGGCCTCAAGAGTGGCAAGCCCACCGATTCCAGTAGCAATTACCACCCCTGCTCTTTCAGGATCAATATAAGAAGGCAGGTTAATGCCGTCATCTCTAAAGTCCGGTGAAATGCCAGCCCTGGTAAGTGCTTCATGAGCTGCAGCAACGGCAAACTGGGCAAATCTGTCGATACGGCGCGCCTCTTTTGGATCAAAATAGTTTAAGGGATCAAAATCTTCAACTATTCTCGGAACCGATTTTGGCGGACCGACGAAAAGACTATTGAAAAAGGCATTTCCGTCCGTACCCCAACAAGAT
>JABEUL010000282.1 GCA_013044465.1 Acidimicrobiales bacterium | reverse complement strand
GCCCTCCATTTACTGCAATATCGGCCAAAATCACACCATTGGGACCGAGGGCGGCCCAACAAAGCAAAGCCTCTTCTAACTCAGTTAAGGGCACTGGATCTGAGTGTGAGGCAAAACTTAGCGGACCTTCTTTTTGCGCTATTGCGTGGCCGCTTGACCAATCAAATGACTCTTGCTCTCCTGTTTCGATTTGATAACCAAGTCCGACTCTACGAGTCCTCAAGGTTGACAAAAGTTGAAATAGTGTTCCAGATTCTTCAAAAGCATGTTTTAGAAGTAGCTTCTCTTGATCGCTTATTGCGTAGTGCTCCCGAATCTCTTCTTTATAAACTTGGCCTTCTAATATAGGTTGTGAGCGATCGTCCCTTGTTTGCACAGGACTTGTGGCTTCAACTTCTTTTTCTTTTTTTCCAAATTTCATGAAGACTCCTCTATCCGTTGGCTATCTGGAACTGACATTATCCCCACCGATACCGCCCGATCGCTTGGGACAGGCTGCCAACCGAAGGGCAAATAGCGCAGATGGCCGTACTTGCCTACCAAGTGCAACCACTTAACCATGCCCGGCTCAACCTCATTTGATCCATTCCAGCCCTCAAACATATGCGGCTCGAAACCATTGTAGATGATAAGTTGATTTGGCCTGACCCGAGGCGCTACCTTAACCATGGCTATGAAAGATCCGTGGTCGTTGTAGACCTTTACCCTTGTGCCTTCGCCGATGTTTAGGTCCAGAGCATCTTTGGCCCCCATAACCACAAGAGGTTGTCCCCGGTGGGTCGACAGTACAGCGCTATTGCCCATGCTCACTGCATGTACAGTCCACCTAGAGTGACCACTTGTCAAAACGAAGGGATAATCTCCGCCCATTTTTGGATTGTCTTTGTGGCGTGGCAATGCTTCATCGGCATCCATGAACCAAGGGTGATCTATATAAAACTGAGCTCTCTTGGTCAGAGTAGGAAATGGAAGTTTTTTGTCGACATGCCACTGAAAGGCAGTTAGAACTTTGTCATCTTTAACATCAGTTGCCACTGAAAGACCTGGCGCGAATACCCCAAGTCCTGTGAATCGAATAGTGCCTTTGGTCCTAAGTGTTTCAACTGAAGTTCCAGGGGGAAGAGTCCCAGCATCTGAAGAGTCTCTAATCCATTCATCAATTACTGACTCATCACTTTGAAATGCTCCACCGATTGTGTAACTATCACCCACGGTGTCGAGCCTTCTTGACAGTCTCCGACCGTCTGTAAATTCAACAATATCGCGCTCAACTGAACGCTCAGATATCTTATTTGCTAATGCTGAGAATATCTCCCATTCGGTTTTGGCCTCACCTTTTGGCTCAACTGCTTTATCACTGAATGCCAAATGGAGCGTGTGGGTAATTGGATATTGGACATTCACCCTTTCATACTGCATAGCTGCAGGCAAGACAATGTCAGCATACAAAGCAGTAGATGACATTCTTATGTCAACTGCTACAATCTTTTCTAGCTTCGGCCACAGTGTCTCCAGTATTGCGCGCTTGCCACCACGAGCTCGCCTCATCGGATTGGTCCCTACTGCAAAAAATACTCTTGGTGCCATTCCAGCTGATGGTCTGGCAACCCCGCCCCACCATCCGCGTCTTAGGGCATCTTCCATATAGGAGCTGAATGACTTCGTCATAGTTGGTTCTTGCCAGGCGGAATTATTCCATGATTCCTTGTAGCCAACATGGTTATAGTTGAAAAAGACCGGTGGAGCTGAAGTACCTGCACTTGTGGAAAGTGTTAATAATTGGTTTCCAAGCATTTCGTCAGTAGCCTCAGGGTCCCTCTGTCGAAGTTGTTCCATCGATGCGTCGATTCCATCTAGAAGCCGTGCGGTTTCTTCAACTCCTTGCTTAGTCTTCATTGAAAATAGTAGGTATCCATCAAGTCCTGCTAATGCAAGGCCCTGAATTCCCGTACCGGGTTTTCCCCAATTGCCAGTTAAGGCAAGTAGCAAACACATCGATCGTTCCATGAGGTCACCATGAAAATACTTAGGCGCATTAAAGCCTTCAATAATCTTTGTTTTATTACCTGCAATTATTAAAGCTAACTCTCTGATAGTTTCAGGAGATACGCCACATATTGCACTGGCCAACTCAGGTGTGTAATCTAATAATCTTTTCTCAATAAGATCCAGTACTGTGAACACTTCAACTTCACTACCATCAGCCAATGCAACTTTAAAGGGCCCATGAAGTGCCGGATCTATCTCACCTAAATCTAAAGTGCTTCTTGGCACTTCAACTACCTCTTTAGTCTGATCCCAAAAATAGAAATGCTCTTCTGAACCACCCTTGACCAAGTCGCGCTCACGAAGGAATCTCAAGTTGTCACTTCTCACCAAAAGCGGCAAGTCTGTTTGCGCCTTTACAAAGTCTAGATCAACTTTTCCATCCTCTAGCAAGACTTGACATATCGAAAGTGCGAGAGCTGCATCGCTGCCAGGCTTAACTGGGACATACATATCAGCATTAACACAACTTGCGTTATAGTCGGGAGCAATAGAGATGACCTTGGCGCCCTTATAGCGGGCCTCTGTAATGTAATGAAAGTATGGAATGGAGGTGTATGCAGGATTTGCGTGCCACAAAAGAAGTACTTCGCTGTGGAAGCTGTCGTCTACTGTGCTGGCACAAGAGAACTTGCCAAATGTTATGTGTTGTCCAATTGGAAGATCATTGACAAGTCCTTGAGCATCTAAGGTCACTGCACCAATTAGTGAAGCAAGCCTTAAAAAAGGAGACTGAGCCATAAGGCCACCTTCTACGCTCTCTTCAAAAACTACAGACTCAGGTCCATCTTCATCGATTGCATCAATTATCGAATCAGCAATATCAGCAAGTGCTTCGTCCCAGGTAATTTCTTCCCATTTGCCTGAGCCCCGCTCTCCTACTCGCCTAAGAGGTTTCGTAATCCGATCCTCTCCGTCAAGTTGAAGACTCCAAGCACTTCCTTTTTGACAGCCAAGTGGGTTGAAATCAGGTACTCCAGCTTCAATCTCGGCGATGGTTCCGCCTTGTTCTTCAAAAGCAACTTTGCCGTCTCGCGAATAGACACGGTATGAGCAGGTCGCTAGACAGTTAAGGCAGTGAGTTCCCCAAGTTACTCGATCCCAACTCCACCTCTTTCGGTATTGGTTGGTAGTTTCCACGGTAGGTAGTTTCCTTGTCTCATCCGCCTAAAAGAGCTTTTATGTAGGCATAATCTGCTTGAATAAAATCGTTGAGTCTAGATAGCGCCCAATCGTAAGGCTTTATTGGATTCAAAGGTGTAACCTTTGCCACAATATCTGGAACCCAACTAATCAAGTGTCGCTCCAAAAAATCCCTCTGTGCTCTCCTATAAGAGCCGGCCAATC
The DNA here is from genome assembly GCA_013044465.1 of Acidimicrobiales bacterium. GTDB lineage: Bacteria > Actinomycetota > Acidimicrobiia > Acidimicrobiales > JABEUL01 > JABEUL01. The sequence continues at coordinate 4,068 of JABEUL010000282.1, read as the reverse complement.
TCGGAGATGGGGATGCTGCTTCTTTAAAGCACAAGTACTGCAAGAAATCACACTCAGATGCCAAATGGTCGATTGGTCTCTCAGAAGACTCACTCCCACCTAATCCGAAGTACTCATAGTCTCTTTTGACTTGCGCCATAAGGTTTTCTGGATCGGATGAATACTGACTTGCAACTAGAAGATTTAACCTATCTCCACTGCTAAATAACCTGTCGTACTCGCCAATATAGGCCTCTTTTGATGTCGCTTCGTCAATAGTTGGGTGACCGGTGTCAAATTCAAATGGGAGCAGAGATGCCGCTTCTGTCATTTCCTTTTCCCAATGGTCATTTACAGCTTTGTCAAAATGTGAATCGCCAGGCGGTGCAAAGAATGAACCGAGCACCATGTACACTGCGGATCTAGCCGTAGTTTCATTTTCCTCGACTTCAATTGGTCCGCTGTCGCTCGCTTTGATCTCTAATCCTGATAGTGAGAATGTAAACATTTCTTCTCCTCCAATATTTTTTCGGTTAAATCCTTATTTCCTCGGCACTTATTTGCGAGTTGGTCCAAGGGTGACAGCTTGAGAGTCTGGGCTCCGATCCAGTGAAGAAGGATCAGTTGTAAATGGACCAAAAAGATCAAGCCATTTATAAACAATCAGTGTCTCCAACAGTTCCGAGGTCCCGCCACTTCTAACATTTGCCAGTTCGGACTTTAGAGTGTCAAGTGCTCCATGAACTCCCACTCCAAAGAGAGACTCGAGATACTCCGGTGGAATCCTGGGTGTCTCTTCATCAATGCTCATGTCCTCATTCAACCGATACGGTGAAAGTGGTGGGATGTAGTAGATATTTGGTTCGGTACCAAATTCTGGATGTAGTGGCAGGGCCACTTTCCACTCATTCACCAACTTGTAAATCGGAGAGTTCTTATCATCCTTCATTCCAACAAAGACGAGTCGACCGGGACACTGTCTTGCACATGCTGGAGCTACGCCGACCTCAAGCCTTGGGAAGCAGAGAATACAGTGCTGTGCCACATCTCTTGCATAGTTAAAGTAGATTTTTTTGTACGGACAGGCTTCCATGCAGAATCTTGCACCTTGGCATATTTCCTCATCTCGAAGTACTGAACCATCTTCACTTCTTTTGTACATTGCTCCCGATGGGCATGCACTTACGCAAACTGGATTTGTGCAGTGGTTGCAGAGCCTGGGAAGATAAAAGTAATAAGAGTTAGGATACTCTCCTGCACCTTGGTCTTCATCCCAGTTCATTCCCCAGCGAGTGGTGCCGTCTCCTTTGTCAGTTGGCTGCAAATGCACTTCTCGGCCTTTGCCTCCGTAGAAGACTTCATTGTAGTTAAAGTCCCATCCGCCACCAAATTCAGCTCGTGTAGGCTGATGCCCGGGCTGGAGTACGCCATCTTTGATGCCACCGCCCATCTCTTCCCATCCCTTGGGTGTCCCAAGGCCAGGCTGAGTGTTAGTGGTCATCCACCATTGGTGCTCTTCACCCTCCTCTCCTGTCCACAAGACTTTGCAAGCAATCGAACAGGTTTGGCAGCCCATGCATTTGTTTAAGTCAAACACCATGGCCACTTGGCCATGCAGTTCACTTACGCTTTTTTCTTCAGTTGTTGTCATTTCAAATCTCCTCTTTAAAGCCCAATTCCAGCTAAGTCAATGTCAATCCATTCAGTTGAAACAGCACCAAGACCAGCTCGTTCTTGGTTTGCTCCATTCCAAATAGCTATGCCCATTTTTTTTGATCCCACTACAACGTCTAGGTCTCCCGATATGACTACTTTCCATTTGCCATCTTCAAAGGTGCCATTACCTTGTAGTGACTGTGATTGATTAGACCCATTTATTGTTTTTGCCGGGTGAAATACTCCTGGACCAGTAGCAATTAGATCAAGAACCTTTGGGAGTTTGCTTTGCACCGGAAGGCGATTTTTCCACTGCCACATCCTCACGGGATTCTCACGAGTACCAATTGTCATGGGAGATGAAGGACTCTCCGATGCCGGAAAAAATACTGCTGCCGCTTCGGGAAATTCAGCATGTTTTTCGACATTTGAAGACCACTCAAGTCTGATATAGAACTTCTTGCCTTCACTTCCTAGTGTGACATCGGCCTCTTTGGTGGTTCCATATTCCTTGTTAGCCCATGCTTCACGAATATAGTGATTTGGCTGCGAGTCAATTGGCGAAGGTGCAAGCGAAACTTTCACTTTGGCACCGCTATTCCAACTTGGGTCGTTAGGGTCATTTCCAGACCCTTTTAATACCTCCATTTATAAAGTCCTCCTTTTTGAATTACTTATCTGTGAACTCATTGTTTTTTGCTTTTGTGAAGTTGCAGGGCACGCCACGATCCGTTGGGATTGGCTGCCACTCTGCTAACGAATAGTTGATATGTCCATAGCCTCCTGCAAATGCAATCCACTTGACCATACCGGCCTCAATCTCATTGGCACCCTTCCAATCACGATATTGGTGTCCGTCCCATCCGTTGTAAGAGATGATCTGACCGGGCATGATTCCCGGAGAGACCTTGCAACGTGCTTCAAAGGAAGTGATGTCATTGAAAATCGTTATGAAATCATCGTCTGCCACTCCTCTTTCTGCTGCGTCTTCAACCGATATTTCAACAAGAGGTTCTCCTCGGTGGGTCTGCAAGATGACAGGGTTAGCCTGGTTCATTGAGTGAATACTCCACCTGTTGTGTCCAGAGGTCATTCTTAGTGGGTGATCACCACCGGCTAAAGGATTTGGTTTATGCACGGGAAGAGCCTCATTTGCTTCTAACCACCATGGATGATCGATGTAAAACTGAGCACGCCTTGCATATGTCGGGAAGGGAGCTCCCTTTTCGAAGTGATCTCTAAAAGGAGAGTGAGTTTTATCCGGGAATATCGGAGAAGCCTGGGCTAGAGCGAATGGGCTAGATCCCCAACCAATAAATCTCTCAAAGCCCACCTTTCTCATGTGCTTTATATCAGTGCGCTCGGGAAGCGTTCCTCCATAAACTGAGTCACGGATAATTTCATCTGCGAATTTGTCTTCTTCTTCAAGGTAACCGTTGAGAGTGTAGGCATCCCACATTCCCTCGGGTAAGTACTTGGCGCCGAATTTGTTCTCATATTCGGTTATGCCTCGTTCCTTTGCACGCTCAGCTAACTTCTTTAAAATTAACTGATAAATGATCCACTCTGGTTTGGCTTCACCTGCCGGTTCAGCATTTTTATCGGTGAAGGTTAAGTTCATAGTGTGTGATGTTGGGATATGAAATCCAACCTTCTCATAGTGCTGTGCTGCAGGCAGAATAATGTCTGAGTTAAGTCCTGTGAAGTTGAGGCGAAAGTCAATCGAGACAATCAAATCGAGCTTTTCCCACAGGTTTTCACCAAGTTGGGTAAATCCTCCCCTCGTTCTCCGCAACATATTTCCACCGCACTCGATAAGCATATGTGGCGGCGCATCGGGCCTTGGACCGTCTAGACCTTTCCACCAACCTTTATCAATGGCCTCTTGGAAGTACTCCTCAAATTTTCTAGGTAGCGATGTGTCACCCCACTCTTCTTTCTCCCATCTCTCTTTAAAGCCACCTTGCCAGTACCACCAAAATGCGGGAGGTGATCCTTGGAACCTTTGTTCCTGGCCATCTAGAGGTCCGAGCTGCGCTAGAAGTCTTGCGACCTCTCTGACTGCTAATTCGTCAGTGGTAAGCGATGGGTCGCTCATTCTTAAAGCTGCGATGGCTGCCTCTTGGGCGCCGAAAAGTTGCTCAGCACCTTGAACGCCGGGCTCAGTCTTGACCATCATGGAAAACATTCCATCGGCCATTCCTATCATCCAGGATCTGATTCCAGTGCCTTGCTTGCCCCAGTTTCCAGTAACTGCAAGCAGTAAGCACATGGATCTTTCAATCAAGTCACCATGGTAATACTTGCAGGAGTTCCAACCAAGCATGATATCTACTTTTTTCTTGGCGGCTTTTCTTGCAATCATCCTCACCACGTCAGGGTTAATGCTCGTAATCTCTTCCTGAGCCTCAGGTGTGTAGTTCGCATTTAAAT
>JABEUL010000281.1 GCA_013044465.1 Acidimicrobiales bacterium | reverse complement strand
TTTACAATCCGGCAATGTTTGTGAGGTTGCCATCTGTCTACACCTCAATTTCGTTGAAGAATGCTCTTGCCGGTCAGCGAACACTTGTACTTCCGATTGGCGCAGGAAATGGTGCTACTTTGATTGCGACTCAGTGGGGATTTACTGGTAGCAATCCGCTTACTCAATTGAATGACTCTACTATCACAGATGGAGGGCAGTTTTACGGTAAAGCTAGCGCATCTGCATTTAGCCTTGCTCAACGTGCTCTTAGTCAGGTAGTGGCTACAGGTTCTGTCAATGCGCTTCTTCAGTACGACCAAGCCTATTACGTCAGTAGGATTATGCTTCAGACCGACCAAGCTGTAGGTGTTTTTCTTCCAGGGACAAGTGCTGTTCAGACCTATCAGTATTGGAACTACGTTGAAGGTGTTTTGTTGAGGAGTGGGAGATTCTCTCTTTTGTACCATCAAGGTCCAATGTTTATATTTTCAACGGGTGATAGGTACAGAATTCGAAGTATCCAAGGCGGAGCATTTTCTTCACGACCTTGCGGAGTCAATGTTTCCTGCGTTACTGCGTTGATGCCAGGATCTAAGATGGGCATTCTTGATCCCGTCTCCTTTGACCCGCAGTGGAAATTGATGCCAGACGGTGGGCTTTTAGCTTTCGACAGGCCTTTGAACGCTGACCATATTGAAAATGCAGGTTGGCTGAATGAATGGGAAATTACCAAGAGGAATGTTCTGTCGTCGTGGCCCCTAGGAAGTTACAAAGTGACCGCGAGTGGCGCTTTGCAACTTAATTTTCGGGTGGCTAATGTGTCAGATGCCTTGTACAGATTTATTGAGATTCCGTCTATCTTTGTATTAGGAATAGCATATGTCGCGACAGGTTGGTTGCTAGTCTGGCGGCGTTCACCCGGGAAGTGTTCATTAAGCGCTACCTCTGATGTCATTAACAACGACTGAAATCCTAATGACGATTAGCTGAGAATACGTACGTATTCATCTATTACCCGGGGGTATCTAAATCGCTCCACAAGTTCTCGCGACTTCAGTGCCAACTGGTTTGCAATGGGAAGACCCTCGGTCAATATCTTCGTAACGACTGCCTGAACATCACTCCAGTCGTCAATGGCCAATCCCGTAATGAGATCAGTCAATATATCGTCGTAAACCGGCAAGCGCGAAGCCACGGGTACGCATCCGGATGCCATCGCTTCTGTCATCACTAAGGAGGAGCCCTCATTCAACGATGGATGTAACAAGAACTGAGATCGAGCCATCAGAGTTGCAACCTCAGTGCTTGGCAACTGTCCGCGCAACTCAACAATCTTCTCAAGGTTCTGCTCGGAAATGTATTGGACTAGGCAATCGTGTAAGGCACCATCGCCAACCACTTGAAGATTCACCGCGTGGACTCGCTTCGAGAGAGCCTCTGCAACTTTCACCGCCAAAAGTGGACGTTTATTCGAATTTAAGGACCCCACATATAGAAGACTCACGACGGATGGATCTCGAACATTCAATTCAGTATAAAAATGATCTGAGATCCTTAGAGGAACTGATTCCCACGAGCACTTAAGAATCTTTGGAGAAAAGTAATTCCGAAACTCCAAAGAAGTTTCGGAATTCGCGGTGACCAAAACGTCGAATCTTTGAAAGTAATTATAGGAAAGCCACTTGACGAAGCCACCATTTATCAATGTAGATATTCGTGTTGCTACCATAGATCTCCTGGAAGAACCCACGCCCTCCTCAATCTCAGACGGAAAATAGCCAGAAAAAACCTGTAATGGCCCTACCACCAACTTCGCCCGGTAGCTTTTACAAAACAATCCGAAATTTAGTGAAATTGTTCCATTGGGAAACATTTGCCAGACAACTCTAGGTTGGTTATTCCGAATGAGTTTCTGAGTAGTCCAACTAATTTTCGCGATGAAAAATAAACGACCTCGAAGAGATAGATCTATGACTGGGGACTTCAACAATTGAACAACAGTAACGTTGTTGGGAATCGGAGAATTAACGTCCCAGTAGCCACATAAGGCGATGAAATTGGAGTTCGGCATTGATAGTGCGGTGCCCGTCAAGAAGTCGTATGCGAGTGAAGGCTCACTGGCTGCATCTTTTCCTACAAAATAGTGAACTGGGGCAACTAAAATAGTGTCGCTAAGGTTGTTCTTGGAACTCATGACGCCCCTTTGATCGAGTGAGCGCTCCGCTCAAAACATTGAACACACAACTGAATGGACTTGGGGATCCAAGTGCTAGGACTATATGGAGAGGTATCCAAAATCCGTAATAAAATATCCGTGCAAGAATTAGATGTTGTTTTTCAATGTGATTTTGCTGGAAAAATCGCATATTTCGTGATATGTAATAGAAGTAAACTGGGGAATGAAATCCAATGCTTCCTGAAACTTCATGGTGGACAATTATTTCCGGAAGATATTTACTCCCAAAACCCGCTTTGCTCGCACGAATGCAAAAGTCAACTTCTTCAAAATATAGAAAATACTCTTCGCTCCAGTCTCCAACTGTTTCGAGGCAAGCCTTTGGTATGGCCATGAAACTACCATTTACAAAATCACAATTTCGCTTTTGATTATATTTTTCGCCGTCACGGGAGTTCATACCGATTAGTCGCGTTAAGCCAGTTTTTCTACTGAGGCTTCCACCAGCGCTATAGATTTCCCAAGGAATGTTTTTCTTTACAATTTTTGGTCCAAGAATAAAGTTTGGGCTACCCAAATGTGCTAGCTGAAGGGGAGCAATCACTGGTTGATTATTGAAAGATACATCTGGATTACTTATGATTACAAGGTCCACGTCTTTAGCGAACGAAGATTTAGTTG
>JABEUL010000280.1 GCA_013044465.1 Acidimicrobiales bacterium | reverse complement strand
TCTTTATTTTTTCTTAAGAAGTTTGATACCAATCATTGCGAAAACACTGCAATTATTTTTTAGGAATGGTTGATAATTAATCAAAATACAAGAAATATAATAGAAATACGTACTTTTTGTAGACACCGATTTGCGGCTTAAAGCAATTGATCACGCATCACTTTCGGATACAGAATCCACATTTCCAATCTGCAATTAAGAGATTTTTACTGCCTAACCATTAAGAAGCTACTGACAAAAGTCGCTAAGACGGTCAAGTTCAAATAAATAGATGCTCTCCTGGTTTCTCTGGCGAACTTCGCTGTGATCCTAACTTCGTTGAAATTCTTGTCCGAAGCTTCATCAATTTGGGAACTTAACTCCCGCATGCAACTCTTTAGAGCACGAAACGCTAGGACCTCGGCTGTGATGGCAATTCCAACCCAGATAATCAGGCAATCTTTAATCCACCAATCTCTAAATGAGAACCTACCTGATGAAGAAAGTAAGGTTCCTATCCCCGTAATTGGAAGCAAGTAATACACCCTAACCACTAATGGCAGCTTGGCACCAAGAAATCTGATCAACGCCATTTTTGCCCCTTCACCCACCTTAAGTTGCAGGTTGAACATGCTCATTAGGGAATACCCTGTAAAAGTGGCTAAAGTAATAATGGCACTACATATATGAATTACAAGAAAAATGTCAAAAACTGCATATCTCATCGGCAAAATCCAACACTAGTCACTTACATCAGGCTACGGTAAATGGAGCAGTCGTTTAGATATCGAACAGAGAAGAAAGTCTCGCATGAATAAGACGAACCAACTCAGACTTGATCCCTTGACAGGGCGATGGGTTGCCGTATCTACTGACAGAGCAAAGAGACCCGCTGCATTTCTTCCAAGAAACCCCGCAGCAGATAGTCCTGAAGGAAGCCAATCCTGTCCGTTTTGTCCTGGCAATGAGGAAGCTACCCCACCAGCACTGGAAACTTATGGACCAAGTGGCGCTTGGCTTATAAGAGTTTTGCCAAACCTATACCCTGCCTTTGATGGTGATGCTCCATTTGTTGTAACCCATCTTGGCCCTGTATTTACAGAAGCACCTGCGAGTGGGATTCACGAGGTTTTAGTACTCTCACCTGACCACAATGCAGGATGGGGCTCAATTCCTGAACACCATGCCGGGCTTGTCATGGCAGCAATTAGAGACCGAATTGATGAACATGCTGCAACCCCTGGTTTAAGATACTCTCAAGCAATTGTCAATCATGGAAAAGAAGCTGGAGCCTCCCTTGAACACCCACATGCACAACTGCTTGGGCTTCCCTTTGTGCCACGAGAATTAGCTGACGAACAAGCCGGATTTGCTCGCTTTGCAGGAGGTTGTCTACTGTGCACCGCAATTGGGGCCGAGGAGCGAGTGGGCTACAGGGTAGTGAGCGCAACCGAACATGCTGTAATAATGTGTCCGTTCTGGAGTGGTGCGCCCTTTGAAATGCTAATTGTGCCCAGAGCCCACGGCGCTCATCTTCACAATGCGTCTCCGGGAGATGTTGCAGGAGTTGGAAGAGCGGTGAGAGAAGCGGTAGGGAGACTTGAATCAGTTTTAGGCGAAGTTGGTTACAACTTAGTTTTCCACTCGGCTCCTTATAGAGTCTCTGGAACTTTTCACTGGCATGTCCACGTAATACCAAAATTAACTACTCGAGCCGGATTTGAGCTTGGAACCGGAGTATTGATAAATATCATTTCCCCGGAGATGGCAGCAGAAGAGTTGCGCTCCAGTGAGTACGGAAAACTACAAAGTAGCGATTCCAAAACTATTTAAAAGAACTTCTAGCTCAAGTGCATCTGGTGGAACTAAATCTGCACTCTCAACTACCTGCAAATAGCCCTCCAGAAATGCCTCTCGGTTTCTAGATACCCAGGCTTTGGCTAAAATTGCGGCACGTTCCGCTTCGTCTTCAAATCTTTCAGATGCGGCATTTTGGGCCATCTCTTCAAGCTTTGCCAGAAGTTCGCTTACATCTCTTATCGGGGATGACCAAACAGCGGTCTTTGTTTCACCATCGTCATCTAAAAACCAACCCATCTCTGATCGAACTAGGTTGCCAAGATTTAAATTGCCGTGTACCCTGATGTTAGCCCCGGGATTTTCAATTAATTTAAGTTGTTCGCATCGATTGGCAGCCGCCTTAGAGGCCTTTGATCCACGATGCCCGCTTCTCGATACAATATCTTCAATCCACTCTTTGGGTTCTCCTGGAAATACCCCGAATGCTTCTCCAGCGGCACTATGGAGTTTTCCAATCATCTCTCCCAATCTCTTTGACTCTTCAGAAAAATCCCCTCCGGCTTTTGAAGGATCTCCACCCAAGTCAAAAAGGTCTCTAAGGGAGGTCAAGGCAAGCGAGCGAAGAGACATACCAGAATCTGTGCAATCAAATATCGCTCCCAAATCGTTGCTGTCATGATCCTGTATTCGAGCTAAAGGCGCCACCATATTGTTGAACCCGAGTTCGTCAAGTGCAAAAATTAGATCAAGGCCATTTCTTTGCGATACGGTGTTAAATCTGTAGAAGACCACCCGGTATTTACCATCTACAATAAATGCACTACCCAAATGATTTGTCTCGACATTTTTAATGGCGTAATTAGAAACTTCAGGAACCGAAGCTTTAGCCAAAGAGTAAACGATTCTTGAAAGCGTAGGTCCGTAAAGTGTGGCATCAAAAAAAGCTAAGGCATCGCTACTGTCTGAAGAAATCAAGGAGTCTTGATTGTTCTGTGCGATATCAAAAGCCAAATCGCCTGTGGCTTTTCCGACCAAGAGCGTACAAGTAGTCTCGACTTCATCTATTGAACCTTGTAGTGTTGCTACGTAAATTGAGTCAAAAAGAGCATCATTTCCAAAGTCGCCTTTCACAAAGGAAGGAAAAGAATTGACTGAAGCCAACTTAAATTCGTTTGCTGAATCGCCCGACTCTGAATTTGACAAGAACAACTTAGTAGCATATGGGACTACTGCTTGATCAATTGCAGCAACGAGAGTTTTAGTGATTCTTGCCATAGACTAAGTAATTGAAAACCAATAAAATCCATGAGGACCGACAGTAATTCGGTAATCCCCATCTTCGATGTCGGGGAATGGCACCCTTCCTAGTAGCTCAGTCACTTGTCTCTCTTTGAACCTGGACAGATCTAGGGATGCTGGCTGAGCAAATCTTGACAAATTGAACACGCACAACACACACCTTTCCTCCCCCTCGTTTAAATCCTCTCTGGAATCAAGGCTAGTAGATAATTTGGTTGACTCATCCCCATCCGGGTTGGCCACCAAATATTCACTTTCTTTCACAACCTGTGAAGTTTCTGGGTAATAAGACCTAATAAATGCCAGTACTGAGGGATTATCAACTGGCAAAACCTCAATTGACCCCAATCCAAATACCTCATGCCGCCGTCTAACCGAGAGCATTTTCTGCACCCAGTGCAGAAAAGATCCCTGGTCTCTGTATCCGGCTTCCACATTTACTGCTTGATATCCGTAAACCGGATCCATTAAAGGGGGTAAGTAAAGTTGGGCAAAATCAGCTCTTGAAAAACCACCGTTTCTGTCCGGAGTCCATTGCATGGGAGTTCTCACGGCATCCCTATCGCCCAAATAGACGTTATCACCCATCATCAATTCGTCACCATAATATAAAACGGGAGATCCTGGAAGTGAAAACAACATTGCATGCAATAGCTCTGCAAGCGGTCTTGAGTTTTCGACCAATGGTGCAAGTCGTCGAGAGATCCCAAGGTGTCTCTTCATTCTCGGGTCCGCACCATATTCGGCATACATAAAATCTCGATCTTCATCACTGACCATCTCGAGGGTTAGTTCGTCATGGTTTCTCAAAAAAAGTCCCCATTGACAACCATCGGGCAACTCAGGTGTTTGTGCCAAAATTTCAGTTATAGGAAGTCGCTGTTCCCGCCTGACTGCCATAAACATTCTCGGCATCAGTGGGAAATGAAAACACATATGGCACTCGTCGCTTGCACCAAAATAATCCACTAGATCAGTTGGCCATTGATTTGCTTCAGCCAATAAAACTCTTCCGGGATATCTTGCATCTATTTCTGACCTAAGCCTTCTCAAAAATGCATGGGTTTCTGGCAGATTTTCACCAGAAGTACCATCTCTTTGATATAGATATGGCACAGCATCAAGACGAAAACCATCTAATCCGGTATCGAGCCAAAGCTTCACAATTGAAAGCATCGCCTCCACTACTTCTGGATTCTCATAATTAAGATCGGGTTGATGAGAGTAGAAACGGTGCCAATAGTACTGTTGGCGCTCCGAGTCCCAAGCCCAGTTTGATTGCTCTACATCAGTAAATATGATCCGAGCTTCGGACCACCTAGAATCGTCATCTCTCCAAATATACCAATCAGCTTTAGGGTTATCTCTTGAACTTCTGGACTCTTGAAACCACAAGTGTTGATCACTTGTGTGATTCATTACGAGATCGGCAATTATGCGAATGCCCCTTGCATGGGCTTCGTCTACAAGTTTTATCAGGTCTTCTCTCGCACCATAGGCAGCATCGACCTCTTCATAGTTGCCGATATCGTAACCGCCATCTCGCATTGGCGAAGAGTAAAAGGGTAACAGCCATAAGCAGTCCACTCCCAGCCATTCCAGATAGTCAAGTTTGTCGATTAGACCCCTTAAGTCTCCAATTCCATCTCCATTCGAGTCAAAAAAACCTCTAATGAAGACTTCATAAAAAACTGCGGTTTGATACCATCTTGGATTCTCACTAAGACTTCTGGCCATTTGACCCTTCTTCGACCAAAACTAAATCAACAACCCTAATGGCTGCTTCGTGTGGGTCTAGCTCTCCTTTGATCACGCACTCAGTCAAGGATTTGACTGAGGCCTTACCCATCATCGATTTCGCACGACTAAATAGTTCTGATGCAACTTTTCTCTCAATCTCTTCCTTAAGCCGATTTGAACGATGCTGTGACAACAGTCCTGACTCATCTGCAAATTCATTATGCATTTGAATTTTCTCACACAGATCAGCTGCACCACTACCGTCGATCCCTACAGTTTGGCAAACAGGCGGTCTCCAAGTAGTGAGGTTTGACATGTCAAGCATTGCTTCAATGTCCCTTACAGTTTCTTTTGCGCCTGGTCTATCAGACTTATTTACTACAAATATGTCCGCTATTTCCATAAGACCTGCTTTGTTGGCCTGTACCGCATCTCCCCAACCGGGATTAACTACTACAACAGTTGTGTCAGCTAGGGCTGCGATTTCAACTTCTACCTGGCCAACCCCTACGGTTTCGATAATAACTATGTCAAAGCTCATGGAATCCATTAACCTAGCTACCTCAGGAACACAAGCGGCCAACCCACCCAGTTCGCCCCTTGTCGCCAAGGATCTCACGTAAACCCCTGGATCTAATACATGATCTCCCATTCGGACCCTGTCGCCTAAAATCGCTCCTCCGCTAAAAGGAGATGAAGGATCAATCGCCAAAACGGCAACCGACTTTCCAGCTTTCCGATAAAGAGAAACAACGGCCGATGTCAAAGTGGACTTCCCAGCTCCAGGAGCACCAGTTATGCCAATCAAATGGCTATGACCTGGAGTTTTAAATGCCAGAGAGGAGATTACCGTGGACTGTTTATCCCCGTCTTCGATCATAGTTATTAGCCTCCCGAGTGACCTTCGGTCACCTGAAGTGGCTTCACTAAAGAGTATTGATGGATCTTTTTCTTTCAACATTTTCTTTTCGGAGATTAGTCCAGAGTTAGTTGGCTTCAAACCAACAAGAGGAAAGCCGAGCCTTCATTAATGGAATACTTCTAATTCTACTAGCTCTTTTATAATTACTTACCTAAATTTCACCAGAATCAACAATCCCGATATTGGCCCCTAGTTCCGATAATTTGCCCACCAGATTCTCATACCCTCTTTCAATATGGAAAATATCGGTCACATATGTGGTGCCTTCACCTACCAGACCAGCAAGTACTAAGGCTGCACCAGCCCTAATATCATGAGATTTTACCTTGGCCCCTTTTAGCCTTGGAACTCCTCTTACTACAACGTGATGGCCCTCGGTTCTAATATCCGCGCCCATTTTGACAAGCTCCTCTACGTAGCGAAATCGTCCGATAAAGAGATTTTCAGTCACGATAGAGACCCCTTTAGCAATGCTTAAAAGGGTTACAAGCATTGGCTTGTAATCCGTTGCTACTCCTGGATATGGGAGGGTCGAAATATCTATTGACCTGGGCATTCCACTAGATCGTGCCAAAATACCCTCATCAGTAGGTGTGGTCTTGACCCCTATTTCATCTAATTTAACTAAAAGCATATCCATGTGATGAGCTCTCGCCCCAGACAAGAAAATCTCGCCCCCTAACATTCCTACTGCTCCTAAAAAAGTCGCCGCTTCAACTCTGTCTGGGACCACATAGTGCTCTTTCGTAGGTGTGAGTTCACTTACCCCATCGATTTCGATTCTCGAAGTCCCAGCTCCTTTAATTTTCGCTCCCATTGAATTCAAATAAGTCGCCAAATCAACTACTTCTGGCTCTCTAGCAGCATTTTCAATAATTGTGGTGCCAGTAGCCAGAGATGCCGCCATTATCAAATTGTCGGTTGCAGTGTGGCTGGGATATTCGAGAACGAGCCTGGTTCCAACCAGTCGATTTCCTCTTGTTCTAGCCACAATTTCAGCGTCTGTGAGCTTAATTTCTGCCCCCATGGCTTCCAGGCAGCGAATATGAATATCTATCGGCCTAGGGCCTAAATCGTCTCCCCCAGGAAGTGGAAGTCTCGCAAAACCGGTTTTTGTCAAAAGAGGGCCCAAAAGCACGACCGAGGCCCTCATTTTTTCAACTAATTCGCCAGGTGGTTCAGATCCGATATCACTAGGGGTATCGACGATAATTGAGTGATTTTCGGGCGAAATCGAGGCAGTTACGCCCAATGATTTAATCAGCTCGACCATGTCGTAAACATCTGTTATTGCAGGTACATGGCATAATTTGTGCCGACTCGGGGCGAGAATCGTAGCAACTAGGAGCTTTAGTACCGAGTTCTTGGCACCTTGGATTTCTACAGTTCCTTGCAAGGGGGATGCACCCCTAATTTCGATTGCTTTCATAAAGTTCACAACATTAGTATGCCCTACCGACTAACTTACTTATCGTGACCATTGAACGACAAGCACCCGATAGGAATCTAGCCATGGAGCTAGTTAGAGTTACAGAAGCCGCCGCATTAGCTGCGGGCAGGTGGATGGGACGAGGCGACAAGGAGGGCGCCGATGCCGCAGCAGTAGATGCTATGAGAGTAGTTCTCTCTACTGTTCCCATGGATGGGATAGTTGTTATTGGCGAGGGCGAAAAAGACGAAGCGCCCATGCTTTATAACGGTGAAAAGATCGGGGATGGCTCGCCTCCTGTTACTGACATTGCAGTTGACCCAATAGACGGCACTACGCCAACTTCGCTCGGGAGAGGCGGAGCACTAAGCGTTATTGCAGTTAGCGAACGGGGAACAATGTTTGACCCAGGTCCATGTGTTTACATGGAGAAGCTGGCTGTTGGCCCTGAGTCGTGCGGCAAAGTAAGTATCGAGGCTAGCCCGGCAGAAAACATTGAAGCTGTTGCCAAAGCGAAAGGCAAAGCAGTTAGAGACGTAACAGCAGTGATTTTAGAACGGGATCGCCACAACGATCTAATTCGTCAAGTTAGAGAGACAGGCGCTAGGATCCGATTAATTACAGATGGCGATGTTGCAGGCGCGATAGCTACTGCATGGCCAGAATCTGGTGCCGACATTTTGTTTGGGATTGGTGGAACTCCAGAAGGCATAATTGCCGCTGCTGCGCTTAAATGCATGGGTGGAGAGATCCAAGGAAGGCTTTGGCCAAGAAATGATTCAGAGAGAGACGCTGCTATTAGTGCAGGTTACGATCTTGACAAGATTTTGTCATCAGATGATCTAGTGAGGGGCGGAAACTGCTTTTTCGCTGCCACTGGAATCACTGATGGGGAGCTACTTAGAGGCGTGAGATATACGGCGGCTGGAGCAACTACTCAGTCTTTGGTAATGAGATCAAAGTCTGGAACAGTGCGCACGATTGAGGCAAGGCATGCTCTGCATAAATTGAAAGAGTACTCCCAAATCGAATTCGGTTAAAAAAACGAAACTTTAAAATCAAGGAAAGTCCAAAATGTCAGATCTCATTGAATCTCTGAGAGCAGTAGTTGGGGAACACTCCCTAGAGTCAGGCAAGTCCATAAATGTGGATTTCACACACGACGAAGCACTGACCCTTATTCCAATTTTCCCAAAGGCCGTACTTCACCCAAACTCTTCTGCCCAAGTGGTCGAGATCTTAAAGATTGCAAGTGCCACTAAGACTCCCGTTACTGCTCGTGGTGCGGGATCTGGGATGTGCGGAGCATGCAGCCCGCTTGAAAACGGCATTGTGGTGGCTTTTGACCGAATGAGCAGTATTCTAGAGATCGATCTTGAAAATCAGGTGGCAGTTGTAGAACCTGGGGTTACCTTGAGCCAACTAAATGAAGCTTTGGCTCCACATGGATTTTTTTATGCAGTGCAACCCGGTGAGTCCTCAGCCACTATTGGGGGCAACGTCGCAACCAATGCTGGTGGGATGAGGGCTGTTCGACATGGTGTGACTCGAAATCACATATTAGGCATTCAAGCAGTGCTTCCAAATGGCGACGTTATCAATACCGGTGGCAAGATTTCTAAAATTTCAACTGGTTACGATCTCACCCAACTTCTAGTTGGATCAGAAGGAACACTGGCATTGATTACTAAAGTCACGGTTAAGATAACTCCAATTCTTAGACATAGCTCTACTGTTCTTGCACCTTTTGCCACAATCGACGAGATTGCCGGAGCAGTTCCAAAAATTATTACTTCGGGAATATCGCCAAGTATTTTAGAGTATCTGGATTTTCTCGCAATGGCTGGCGCAAGTTCTAACGCAGGCTTGGATCTAGGAATTTCAGATGAAATTAAGTCCAAAGCCATGGCCTATCTGTTGGTAGTAATAGAGAGCACCGATGAAAGTCGTTCTGATCAAGATGTTGAATTCACAGCAAACTTGCTTGATGAACTAGGCGCATTGGATATCTATGTCTTGCCAGCAAGTGCCGCACTAGCGTTAATTGACGCTAGAGAGAAGGCTTTTTGGGCAGCCAAATCGGCAGGTGCAAATGATGTCATCGATGTAGTTGTCCCCAGAAGTGCCATGCCAATCTATCTTTCAAAAGTTGCAGAATTAGCTGCAAGTGATGGAGCGTTAATTGCTGGGTGTGGACATGTTGGAGACGGGAACGTACACCTAAGCGTTTTTCAACCAGACAAGACAAAGCTCCATGCGTTAATGCTTTCAATTCTTAAAACCGGCACCGACTTAGGTGGCGCAATTTCAGGTGAACACGGAGTTGGAACTGAAAAGCTTCCCTTTGTGAAGGAATTGGTAGATCCATTGATAATTGAGTTGTGGAGAAAAATAAAGTTGGTTTTTGACCCAGAAGGGATCATGAACCCAGGTCACCTGATTCCTGATTAGATACAACCTCCAGTAATAGATCATTTATAGCTAGAGTCAGGAAAAAGCATATAAGATGGCTGAAGTCGTCTTGATTTCAGGGATGGCTACGGCTAGTTTTTGAGAACTATTTGGTTTCGAAGCCGAACTAGAAAGGACTTGCAAGTGAATGGAGCAGGAGCACTAATAAAGACTCTCGTGGATTCTGGGGTAACCACATGTTTCATGAATCCAGGCACCTCGGAGATGCATTTCGTGGCAGCCCTTGATGAAGTCCCTGAGATGCACTCGATTTTGGCCCTTTTTGAAGGAGTGGCAACAGGAGCCGCCGACGGATACGCCAGGATGACTGGGAAGCCTGCAGCTACTCTGTTGCATCTTGGACCTGGTCTTGGAAACGGAATTGCCAACCTGCATAATGCAAGAAGGGCACATTCGCCATTAGTGAATATCGTTGGCGACCATGCCACATATCACCACCAATATGATGCACCACTTGAGTCAGATGTTAAAAGTCTGGCAATGAATGTCTCTGGTTGGTTTCAGAGTTCAACCACTCCAGATGAAGTGGCACTCCATGCAGCTCAAGCGGTTAGGGCTAGTTATGGTCCGCCTGGTCAAGTTGCAACTTTGCTCCTTCCAGCAGACCTAGCCTGGTCGCAAGCTTCAGGAAGTGCAAAACCACTCGAAGTGCCCCCAAGACCTAAAGTATCGGCTGAGAAGATCAAAGAGATTGCTCAAGTCCTGGAATCAGGTGAACCAACTGCCCTCATTGTTGGAGGGAACGTTTTAAGACTACAAGGTCTTGAACTCGCATCGGCAGTTTCAAAAAAATCCGGTGCGAAACTGCTTGCCGAGACCTTTCCTGCTCGGTTAGAAAGAGGTTCAGGCATCCCACCAGTCGAGCGGTTAGGCTACCTCGCAGAATTTGTGGTAGCTCAACTTAGCGGCATCAAACACATAATACTTGTAGATGCAAAAGCTCCCGTATCTTTTTTCGCATATCCAAATCAACCAAGTGATCTAGTCCCAGAAGGCGCTACACTCCACACCTTATCTGAACTGGGCCATGATGCAATAGGTGCGCTTTCAGAGTTGGGTGACATGATTGGTGCCAGTGAACCAATACTTTTAAATCGTGAGATCCCGGGCAAACCCACGGGGTCACTAAATGCCGAAAAGTTGGCTGCTGCAATAGCCTCTACGATGATTGAGGATCTAATAATAAGTGATGAAAGCAATACAGGGGGGATTTTTATTGCAGGTGCCACTGCAGGTGGTCCACCACATGATGTTTTGACTTTAACTGGTGGTGCGATCGGACAAGGTATGCCGGTTGCCACTGGCGCCGCTGTTGGGGCTAAGGGAAGGCGCGTTCTTTCGCTTCAAGCGGATGGTTCTGCCCTTTATACTTTTCAGTCCCTTTGGACTCAAGCTAGAGAAGGCCTTGATGTGACTACGGTTATTTTGGATAATCGCAGGTACGCAATTTTGGAAATGGAGTTAAGCCGAGTAGGCGCTGGGAGCCCTGGGCCAATTGCGCTAGGGATGCTTGATATATCCAATCCCGATATGAATTTTCTCGAACTTGCAAAAGGCTTAGGAGTCCCAGCTACTAGAGCAGAAACCGCCGAAGAGTTATCTGATGCAATTTCAAAGTCTTATGCCACAGAAGGCCCCCATTTAATCCATGCAGTATTGCCTGAGGGAATAGGCTATTAAAGCTTTTTTATAGCTGCTCGATCCAGTTTCCAATCTTTGAAACTGCCTCCGTTGGCTCAGGCGCCATCCCACCAAATATTTGGAAAACATGTATCATGTCATCAAATATTTCAATGGTTGCATTAACTCCAGCTTCAATAAGCTTTTCGTGAAATCTTGTAGAGTCACTCAAAAGTATTTCTGCATCGCCTACCTGAATAAGGCATTTTGGAAATCCGGCAAAATCGCCAAATAGAGGCGATACTAAAGGTTCTGTAAGTGCAACTTGGCCTTGGCAATAAATTGCGGCAAAGTCATCCAGCATCTCAGGAGTCAACATAGGATCTCGGTCTCGCCTAGTCTTTGCAGATTCGCCAGATCCAGTCAAGTCAAGCCATGGTGACAAAAACACTGCCCCTCCTGGCATATCCAAGCCATTTTGTTTAATTGAGAGCAACAAAGCTGCGCATAGCCCTCCTCCTGCACTGTCGCCTGCGACAACAATCTGATCTGGAGAAACATTTTGATCATTAACCAACCACTTGTATATGCTTAAAGCATCTTCAATTGCCCCAGGGTATGGATTTTCAGGAGCCAATCTGTAATTTGGAATTAAAGCACGGTCTAATTTGGCGCTATCAGCTATCTTGCCCGCCAGTCTTCTATGAGAGATAATCGAGCCTACGCTGTAACCTCCACCGTGGAGGTAAAGAAGGACCTTAGAGTGGTCTTGACCATTAGGAACATTTATCCATTGGGCCTCTATTGAATTTGCCAATACATCTTGATAGGTGGAGCCTTCTATTTCTGAAACAGCAATGCCAATAAAATCCAGTGATTCCCTTCTAGTTTTTAAGTCCCCAGAATTAAAAGGTGCAGTTGCTGGCACCATATCTATTATTCGCTGCATTTCCTCGCTTGGCATTGATATCCTTTCAAAAATATTGTCATCTAAAGCGTAGTAAGACTCATAATGGAGGTTAATATAAGAAGAGTGAGTAACACAAGTGCTTATGTGTTCTACGACCAAGAGTGTCAAATGTGTCGAGGAATGATCCACCTCATCCAGATCCTGTTCAATGGATTAAATAAACTTGCTAGAGTCAAATCAAATATTGACTGGGTCCCATTTTGTGCACCTATTGCTCTAGGTGTCTTGTCCAATTACGATGAGCCAACCAGATATTCCTCTTTCGTGGTCATGTCATCAGAGGGTGAAGTGACTAGATTTGGCAATGCGGTATTTGCGCTTTTGCAAGAACTTCCTTTTGGAAAACGCTTTATTGAATCAGCTTCTAAAATTACATTTCTAAGCCACTTGGTCGATAATTCTTATAGATTTGTTGCAAGTCACCGATCTCAATTTGGGCGATTAATCCCGGCATCGCTTGCCCAAGCAGTGCCTTCTAACTGCGATGACCTCTAGTTACTCTCGGTAACTACACGCACTATATCCAAAGGCGATAAAATTAATTTCAAACGAATTGAGGCCGGGAGGTTTCGTGCTTAAAAACACATCTGACTTGACACATAATGATATCGAGCTTACACACAGTGGCACAGGATTAAGAGCGCTTTTTAAATTTAGAATGTTAAATCTTGTGCTCCTTGCAGTTGTAATTAGCGTTTTACTAAGTGCATGTAGCTCTTCCAATAATTCCGCATCTACCACCCAGCCATCAGGTCCGGTTAAATTTACCAGTGCTTCTTATGATCCATCATCTACTTCGATCCCATCTTTTTACTCTCCACCGTCTCCGCTAC